>CAXUNV010000122.1:0-10761 GCA_964252355.1 uncultured Chthoniobacterales bacterium
GGTGGGATCTGGTCCGGTTCGGCTTGGAAGGTGGGAAACGCGACCTCTGGGCCATCATCCTCATGGGCGTCCTCATCGGCCTGCTCGGCATGGTGACGCCTTACTTCACCGGGCAAATCCTCGATTCGCTGATCCCGTCCGCCGACCGGCCGCAGCTTCTCCAATTCACGGTTGGCCTCATCGTCGCCGCCTTCGGCACGCTGGCGTTCGAACTGGTGCGCGCCGTCGCCCGGCAGGGCCCGGCGGGGGCCCAGGGCGCCACCGGCCCGGCCGGCGGTCCTGCGCCTCGCGGGCACCATGGACTCCTCGGCCCAGGCCGGCGTCATCGATCGCCTGCTCAACCTGCCCTCCACGTTTTTCCGGCAGTTCGCCGCGGGCGACTTGGCCGACCGCGCGCTTGGGATCGGCCAGATCCGCCAAGCCATCACCCAATCTGGCACCGAAGCCATCGTCAACACGATCAGCGTCGGGATCATGTTCCTGTTCCTGTTCACGTTCGAGTGGCGCATGGCGTTAGCCGCCCTCGTGCCGATCGGGTTGGCGGTTGGTCTTCCTTTCCTCGCCAACCTCCTGCAGCTGCGTTACCAACGGGATCTTTTCGCCTTGCGCGGCCGGATCTCCGGCCTGCTGCTGCAATTGTTCAACGGCATCAACAAACTGCGCGTGGCCGGCGCCGAAGACCGCGCGTTCCGCGAGTGGAGCCGGCGGTTTGCCGGTCAACGGCGGTTGGCTTATCGCGCGGGCCAAGTCACCAACGCGATCCACGTCTTCAACCAGATCGTGCCCGTGCTGGCGAGCGGCTTTCTTTTCGGCGTCTTTGCCTATCTCCGCGCGGAGAGCCTCAAAAACCACGGCGACTTCCGGATGACGACGGGTCAATTCGTCGCCTTCTACTTCACCTTTTCCAACGTCCTCTCCTCCTTGGTGCAGGTGAGCGCGGCCTCGCTCGACCTGATGATCGTCCTTCCGTTGGCGGAACGCATACGTCCCATCATCGAAACGCCGCCTGAGATCGATTCTGCCAAGACGCATCCCGGCGAGTTGTCGGGCGAGATCCAGATCTGGCACGTGACGTTCCGCTACCAACGCGACGGTCCGACCATCCTCAAAGACGTCTCCTTGCACCTGCAGCCGGGGGAGTACCTGGCCCTGGTGGGCGGCTCAGGTTCAGGCAAATCGACCCTGCTGCGCATCCTGCTCGGCTTCGAGCGGCCCGAAGCCGGCAGCCTTTTCTACGACGGTCAGGACCTCAGTTCGCTCGACCTCCGCGAAGTGCGCCAGCAGATCGGCGTGGTGCTGCAATCCAGCCGGTTGATGCCTACCGACATCTATCGCAACATCATCGGGTCGAGCAACCTTGGTCTTGAGGCCGCCTGGGAAGCCGCGCGCATGGCCGGTTTGGAGCGGGACATCAAAAACATGCCGATGGGCATGCAGACCGTCGTCTCGGAAGGCGGCTCCACCTTCTCGGGCGGACAGCGTCAACGGCTCATGATCGCTCGCGCGCTCGTGCGCAAGCCCCGCATCCTCTTCTTCGACGAGGCCACCAGCGCGCTCGACAACGAAACCCAGCGGATTGTGACGGAAAGTTTGGACTCGCTGCAGGCGACCCGCGTCGTCATCGCCCACCGCCTGAGCACGATCGTCCACGCGGATCGCATCGTCGTGCTGCAGAACGGCGAGATCGTACAGTCGGGTCGCTACGAGGTGTTGCTCAACCAGCCCGGACCCTTCGCCGATTTGGCCCTTCGGCAAATCGCTTGAGTGGCCCGCACTTTGCCTTCGTTCCACCTTACATGACCACCCGATCCGCCGAACGCATCGTGGCTTCCTGCGCGCAAGGTGTACCGGTCGACCCCGGAGACCTCGCCGTCGTCATGGGCGACGTCGCCCGCGAGGTGCGGAACCGCTCCATCGAAAAATGGGGGCTCGACCGTCGCATCGAGTTGATCGGCGTGAGCGCGCGCCTCCGGGATTGCCTGGAGAAGCTGCGCAAGTTCGCCCGGTTCAATCAGCCAATCCTGATCACGGGCGAGAGTGGCGTCGGCAAGGAGTTTTTCGCGCGCGCGTGCTACTTGATGACCAACCGGACGCACGCGCCCTTGGTCACCGTGAACTGCCCGCAGTACCACGACGGCAACACCACCGTCAGCGAGTTGTTCGGACACGTGCGCGGTTCGTTCACCGGTGCGGCCACCGATCACCTAGGCCTCTTTGAAACCGCCGACGGCGGCATCGTTTTCCTCGACGAAGTCGGCGACCTGCATGCGAACGCGCAGACCTTGCTGCTCCGGGCGCTGGCCGAAAATGAAGTCAAGCCGCTCGGCTCCAACCAGACGCGTTCCGTCAATGTGCGCGTCATTGCCGCCACCAACCGCGACCTCCGCGCCATGATTGGTTCCGGCGATTTCCGGGAGGACCTCTACTTTCGACTTCGGTATTTCCCGCTGGATCTGCCGGCCCTACGCGAACGCGAGGACGATTGGCAGCTGCTCATCCGCTTCTACGTGGAAAAATTGAACGTGCAGTACCGCTTGCGAAAGGCTTTCTCGCCGGATGCGTTCGCCTTCCTGAGCGGTTACCCCTGGCCGGGCAACGTGCGCGAGCTCTGCAGCATCGTGACGATCGGGTATTCCATGGCCGATTCGGACGTGATCGAACCCGACGACTTCATCTCCGAACTGCAACAGCCCGACTGGGCGCAACCCGCCGCGCCCCCGCGAGACGCTGACCTGCTTCGACCTATGATCGAAGGCGGCGAGAGCTTCTGGAGCGTGGTGCAACAGCCGTTCTTGGACCGGGAACTGAACCGCCGCGAGGTACGCGAAGTGGTCGCGCAAGGCCTGCAAACCGCCCACGGTAGCTACCGGCGTCTGGCCGAACTCTTCAACCTCGCCCCTGATCAGTACCAAAAGTTCATGGATTTTCTCCGTCACCAGCGCCTCAAGCCGGAACGTTGACGCACGGGGTGGCGAACGCCGGCACCAAAGGATACGTAGGGCGAGGCGAGGCACCTTACTCGCCGCCGGGCGGCCTCACGGCGGACGCACAACCGCGGCTCCAAGGGAGCGCGGGCGTCCCGCCCGTTCTGGGACCGGGCAAGCGCCAGCGTGGCGTCGGCATCCCGCCGGTAACCGGGGACGCCGGGCCCATCAAGTCGAACCCCGGGGAGCGGGCCACTTTTCCTGGGACGGGCGGACGCCCGCGCTCCCCTGAAGATGCCTGTAAGGACCACCTTCGGGCGGCCTTCGCCGGACGGTCCTCCTGCCCTTGGTCATGCCATCTGCGATTTGCCTTGAACGTGGCACCCGGCCGCCGCGTTTCTGGATCGCTCGCTCCAAGAAATGGAGGCATGCCTCCAACCACGGACCGTTGCTGGAAGCACATTTTTTCGCCCGAACGCGTAAGTCATCCAGCCAGAGGTCGTTACGAATCACGCGAAAAGTGGCACGCCCGTTGCTTTGGTTAGCATGCGAAGTCAAACCAGCCCTCATCCTTCCGACGGAGGCAAAAAGGCATGTCAGGACACACCATCTCCAGAAAAGAAGTTAAGGATATGATCGTCCGAACCGCTTTGAAGGACGAGGCTTTTCGTGAGTCGCTGTTAGCCAATCCGAAACTCGCCCTTGAGCGTGCTTTGGCAATGACCTTGCCAGAGAAGCTGGAGGTCGTCTTACTCCAAGAGTCGGCTGACGTCGTTTACCTTGTTCTGCCTGCCAACCTGCCCAGTGAAACACTGGAGTTGTCGGACGAGGAGCTCGAAGACGTCGCGGCTGGAGTTTTTGGGTTGGGAGATACCAGCGAACTGACACAGCACGGTGGCTTATCGAAGGGTCGAGGGCTGCATTGATTTCAGCATCCGCCAACAACAGAACTGATTGACCATTATGAGCGAAGAACTGGCACCGAAAGAAGTCGAAATCATCACTGACGAGCAGTTGGAGGACGTTGCCGGGGGCGCCCCCAACAACAACCAGATCAACACGGTCAACTGCTCGAGCGCGCTGTCGAGCGTAGTGGCTGTGTAATCAGCAGATAGTAAAAAAACAGAGTCAATAACCCATCAGGAAAATATTATGAGCGAAGAACTGGCACCGAAAGAAGTCGAAATCATCACTGACGAGCAGTTGGAGGACGTTGCCGGGGGCGCCCCCAACAACAACCAGATCAACACGGTCAATTGCTCGAGCGCGCTGTCGAGCGTGGTCGCAATCTGACGGGTGTCTCCAACGCCTGGACCTTGCGGTTCTATGAATGCCGACCAAGTTCCAGGGGAATGGCAGCTGATCAGCGACGAGCAACTTGAGGAGATCGCGGGCGGAGGTCCGAACGACGATCATGATAACAGCCTGAGTTGCGCGACGGCTCTCTCCAGCACGGTGGCAGCGTAAGCGAAGCGTGTTGCAGGAGGTCCGAGGACGGTTAAGACGATAGCCCTATGACGGCCCGCCTGGATGACACCATCGTCCGGCGGGCCGTTTACGTTTCGGAGTTGGAGTTGGCCTTAGGAGGTGCTTGGCCAGGAGACCTCGGTGCGGACTTGGCCGTGTGGGAAAGCCAACACGCCTCCGAGAACGGCGAGGCGTTTTCAGCGCGGTTGGCCGCGTTAGGGGTCACGCGGCGTCGTTTGCGTGTCGGTCAAAGTGCCGCTCGTCCCCGCGGGTCTTTCGGATTGGTTGAAGCGGGCGTACGGCAGGCGACCCAGGTGGCGGGCCAGCCTGCGGCCACCGACGAAGGCGGTGATGGGAACTTACCGTTCGCGCCCCTTTGGCTTCCTTTTGTGCGGGTTGCCCGCGAGGCGTTACCGTTTGGAATCCCCGCCGGCTTCGCACCTGCGGGCTGGTCCGCTTGGCAGAGAAAACTCCTGCAAGATCTCTGCACACACGCCTCGCTGGCAGTTTACGAACGGTTCGATGCCGCCCGACGGACGGGGGTGGCGTTTGACGCATTCGTCGAGGCCACGATGGCGGATGGGTATCGGAACCTCTTTGGTACGTACCCCGCCTTGGTTCGCGTCATCAACGCCCTGTTGCAGTCGTGGTTGACGAACACTCAACTTCTGGCCCGACGCCTGGAGAAGGATCAGGCGGAAGTGCAAGACCTTCTTGGCATGGCCGACGCCGGCTCTTACCAAGTGGTGTCGGTCGAAGCCGGCCTTTCCGAACGGCACGCCGGCGGTCAACAAGCCGCGCTGTTGACGTTTGCTGATGGCCGCCGGGTATTCTACAAGCCGAAAGACACCTCTTTGGAAAGGCTCGTGCCAACCATCAACGAATGGTTGGCGGCGGAGGGCGCGGATTGGCGTTTCCGTTTCGCCCGCTGTGTGGGTAACGCCGAATACGGCTGGTCAGAAGAGATCCCTCATTTGGAATGCGCTTCACGCGCAGAAGTCCAAGCCTATTTTCAAAAGGCAGGGGGTTTGCTTTGCTTGGCGTACTTGCTCAACGCGACGGACCTGCAGTTTGAGAACGTGATTGCGTCTGGGCCCGAGCCGGTACTCATCGATTTGGAGACTTTTTTCCACCCGGAGTTGCGGCCGCTTGGGAGCATCGGTTCACCAGCCGCGGCGGGAAGTGTCCCGACCCGGTCAGTCCTCGACACGGGTCTGGTCACGCTCTGGGAAGGTTCCAAATCGCATCCCAGCGCCGACTGGAGTGGCTTGGGTGGGTCCGCTTCCCAGACGCACACCGTCAAGCGCCTTCACTGGGAAGCGGTCAACACGTCCGCGATGCGGCCCGTGTATCGTCCCATCCAGTTTCCCGCGGTGAAGAACGAGGTCCGCTGGCGTGGCGTGCCGCAAGTTCCTGGCGAGCACGCGGACGACATCGCCGAAGGGTTTACGCGCCTGTTCGCGTTTGTGCTGGCGCGGCGCGATTCTTTCGAGCGGTTCCTTGGAGGCTTCGCGGGAGCCCGCGCGCGCCTGATCTTTCGACCCAGCCAAGTCTACGCCTTGATGTTGAAACGGTCGCTCCTGCCCGAGAATCTTTCCTCGGGGTTGCGGCGCAACGTCTCCTTGGATCAGCTCTACCGTCCACCGTTGCGGGGCGGTTACTTGTCGCCCGCACTCCGGAACGTTTTGGACCTCGAGATCGACGCCATGCTCGGTCTGGATATCCCGCGATGGTACGTGCCGTTGACGTCGGGCCGCGACGGGGCGCAATCCCCTTTCGCACCATTCTTGTGGGAGGATCCGCTCGAAACCGTGCGTCAACGCGTCGGGCAAGCCGACCCGATGGACGCCTCGGTCCACCGCGAGGTGATCGTTGAAGCCTTTACGAGAAAACCCGTCCTTTGGCCGTCCTCGGCCGATGGTGTCGACCACCTCGCCTTGGCTGAGCGGATCGGGGAACTTTTGCTGAGCCGCGCCCGGACCAGCGAGGCCGGTCCGGTTTGGGAAACCGCCTCGGCCGTGGCTTTGCGGTCGGAGCCGGCCGGCGGCGACCGGCACCTCGGGCTCTACACGGGCGCATTCGGGACGTTGCTGGCGTTGGCCGCGCTCGACCATGCCAAGGGAACGCAGCGCGCTCGACCGTGGCTGGACGCCCTTTCTGCGGCACTCGTCCGCCACTCGCCATCCCCACCCGACGCCCTTGGGATCGGGCACGGGTTGGGAGCGCGGATCTACGGCTGCCTGCTCCTGGAGCATTGGACCGCGGAGGGGCGTTGGCGGGATCTGGCGGTGCAACTGGCGGGCAACTTGACGGCCGATGCCGTCCAGCGGTGTCCTGAGCCGGACCTGCTCTCTGGGATAGCCGGCCTTTTGGTGGCCCTCACGCGTCTCGGGGAGGTCACCGGGTCGGACGAGGTCTTGCGTTTGGCCGAAACCTGCGTGACCACCCTGGAGGGCCGCTTCAACGCCGGGCAGGGGTGGGTGCGACCCAACGGCGAATCGCCGCTCGGGTTCGCCCACGGGGCCGCGGGGATCGCGTTCGCCACGGCAATTTTTTACCGGCTCACCGGTGATGCCCGGTCCGGGGTGTTGGCCGAGCGCGCAGTGCGGTTCGACCGGGCGTTCTACTCGGAGTCGGCGCGGAACTGGCCGGTGTTGGCCGGTGCGCAAACGGGGTTCATGTCCGCTTGGTGCAGCGGGTCGCCGGGGTTGTTGCTGTCGCGCTTGGCCGTCCAGGAGGTTTGGCCGGGCGGCGGTCTCACCACCGAAATCGCCGCGATCACCGAAAGGTTTCCCGCCGCCGCGTCACGCGACTTCTGGTGTTGCGGCGCCCTGGGCTTGGCCGAGATCCTAGCCCAGGCTGGCGTGCGTTTGGGCGAGGCCGCCTTGAGCAGACGCGGCCGCGAATTGGCGGAGGAAGTCATCTCGCGCGGCAGCCGGCTCTGCTATTTCCGTTTCGGCGAGACCCTGGCCGACAACTACTGTCTGCACCCTTCGTTGTTCCGGGGCGTTGCCGGCGTGCTCTACACCGCGTTGCGCCTGGCGCGACCCGGCGTGTTCCCGTGTTTGCTCTCCTTCGAACTGCCGGATTGAGAGCGAGCGGGAGCGAGCGGGAGTGAAACAGAGAGGGGGTGGTGTGGCACAGGTCGGGCCAGCGTCGCCGACCGACCCCTGACGAGGTAAGCTGGGGCACGAGTTGCCACCTTGCCCATGGTCCCACCACTTCTTCGGTTTGGCCTTACGGTTCCCGCTCGGTGCCGCTCGGTCGCGCTCGCTCCCGCTCGCTAAATCCGTCCGGGCCCGGCCACGGCAGCCCCGCCGTGCGGAGCCCCTGGTTACGCGCGCTGCGCAAGAACCTTTCGGCGAGCTTTTCCTGGATGTGCCGGAAGGCTGGTGCTAGACCAGCTTTCAAATAGACCCGACCAATCTCCGCCTCGACGGCGGTCGGTTCGCCGAAAGCCGAGAGAAACTGGTTGGAGGTGAACAACTCGTGCAAGGCGTGCCGGTCCGGCAACGTCCGTTCAGTCCCGGGCAGTAGCCACTCCCGGGCAAAGAGGGTCAACACCGCGTCGCCAATCCAAGCTTCGTTGCGGGTCTGCTCAGTCATTGCCCAAGGAGAAATTTTCCAACGTCTCGTATTCGGAACGTCCAGCGCGCGGCGTCGAACGCATCAGGGACAAAGTGCGGACCTTCCACACCACGTCCAAGCCGGCGGGCAAAGCCAGATGCGACAGCCATCGGTGGTGGTCGCTCACCGAGGGTGCTGCGCCGGGTTTGACGCGGGCCAGGGTGACGTGCGGATGGGAAAAGTCGCGGCAATCCAGCGGCACCGGGCAGGTGGTCACCAGCCTCTGCTGCAAGGTCGCCAAGGCTGGTTGCGGTGCAAACCCGACCCAGAACACCTTCGGCTCGCGAAAAGCCGGGAAAGATCCAAAGCGCGCAAAGCGCAAAGCGGGCAACGCCCCGTGGCCCCTTGCGATGGCTTCGGCCGCTTGCGCGCAAGCAGCGGCAGCTTGGCCGGACAGCGTCCCTAGAAAGAGGAGGGTGAGATGAAACTGCGTCGGCAACGATGGCCGGAGCGCTAGACCCGAGTTGGCCTGCAATGCATTCAGCAGGTGCGCCTGCAAGGTGACCAGCCGTCCGCGGACTTCGGCATCAGGGTTGAGCGCAACAAAGAAGCGTCCTTGCATTCAGGAATTTGTCAAAAAACATCCTCAACCACGGCGCAGGTTCCGCTCGTCCCAAGCTTTCTTCCACACCATCCTTGCCCAAACCAGGATCCGGACCTTAAATTTCAACACAAAACAGCTACAACCTTCACGTTTACCATGCTGAATACCTCCGCGTTGCGCGCCCTATGCCTGGGCCTGTTGGCCACCTGCCTGTTTGCCCCCGCGTCTCCCGCGCAACCGCCCGACGACGAAACCCTCCGCTCGGCCGACGCCTACGCCGCCACCCGCCGCGGGCTCTCGCTGCTGGTCATCCAAGGCGACCGCGTCGTCTTCGAAAACTATCACAACGGTTCCAGCGCGCAGTCCGATGCCGCCATCTTCAGCGGGACCAAAGGATTCTGGTGCGTCGCGGCGGTGATCGCCGCGCAGGAAGGCATCCTTGATCTGGACGAACCCGTGTCCCGCTCCCTTCCGGCATGGCGAGGGGAGGCTCGCAAGGAGGACATCACCGTGCGCGACCTGCTCAGCTTCACGGGCGGGCTCGAGCCCGCGTTCGTCTTGCACGGCCGGAGCATCCCCGACCGTGACGACTACAGCGTGCGCATGCCCGCGGTCCGGCCGCGTGGCGAGGCGTTCACCTACGGTCCGAGCCAATTGCAGGTCTTCTACGAGGTGTTCAAACGCAAGCTGGCGCCTCACCACCTGACCCCAGAGGAATACCTGAGCCACCGACTCCTGCGGCCGCTCGGCATCGGGGACGTCGATTTTCGGCGTGATGAAAAGGGCAATCCGTTGTTGGCCAGCGGGTTTAAAATCACCGCGCGCCAGTGGTCGCAGTTCGGCCGTTTGATCCTGGCGAATGGCAGGTACCACGGACGGCAGATCGTGCGTCCGGAATACTTGGCGCAATGCTTCCAGGGTACCAAAGCCAATCCGATGTTCGGCATGGGGTTTTGGGTGAATCATCCAGCGGGCGAGCCTGGGTCGCGTGAAGTGGACATCGAAAAAGCCCTCGCGCAGCCGTGGCAGAAGGAAGATTGGCACCGGGCGTGCCTCAGCCACGTGGCGCCCCGCGACCTGGTCGCCTCCGTCGGGTCCGGTTACCAGCGCATGTACATCGTGCCTTCGGAAGACCTCATCGTCGTCCGCCAAGGTCGGGATGCCAACTTTTCCGACGCCGCGTTCCTACGTCTGCTGTTTGAGGAACCGCGCGGTCACCTCGCCGGCGGTTCCCGAAACGCGAGCTCGCACCTTCGCACAACTCCGTAACCAACCAGAAACAAGGAACGAGAGACCGGTCGCCCCTCACGCCTCTACTCCGCCTTCCGAACTGCCAGGAACAGGGTCGATTCCCGCCGTTGCCACCGGTACCCGAACCCGAACGTCAGCGGCTTGGGCGAACTGGCGGCGTAGAATTGGTGAAGATCCGGCTGCTGGTACTTGGCAAACAAGGCGATGGGGCCGGGATAGGCGCCGAAGAAACGGAGGGTCCAACGGTCGGGGCTGAACGCTTTCACCGGCAGGCCTGAGTCGTCCTGCAGGACGGCCGCGCTGTCCGTGAGCAAAAAATTGCGGACGGCGGTAAACCCGCCTTCGTGCAGCAGGTACGACGCCGCTTTTAGAAAGGTGTTGGCCGGTCCGAAGCTCCCATAGAAAGAGAGCAGTCCGGGGTTCCGCTTGACGGCGTCATCGGCCAAGTCGGCCGTGAAAAAGTAGAGGGTTTTCTGCGCGCCCGTGGCGGGTTCTGCGAAACCGATGCGCACCCCTCGCGTGGAACCTGAGCCGCTTCCCCCCAAGTGGCCGGCTCGGTCCAAGGCGACGTAATCAACGCCGGTGATCTCCAGGCCGCTGCGGGCTAAAAAGACAAAGATGATCGGGAGCACGCCGCGGAGCTGGGCCTTCCCGAACTCCTCCCGCATGTCTTTGGTTTTGAAGAAGGAGAAGTTCAGCAGGGTATTGAGGGAGATCTCCAAGTTCTGCAAGGTGCCCAACAAGGCCGGCCGCGGCACCGTGGCGAGATCCGGCATGGGGTCGACGGTTTCCAATCCCTGTAAGAGATAGGTCTTCGCCTCGGGGAAGAAGGCGTTGGCGTAGAGGAAGTCAGGGCCGCTGAAAAGGTACAGGCAGGTGGAAGAACGCGGGGTGATGGCCGCCAACATCTCCTGGCGCCAAGCCCGGATGTTGGCGAGTTGCCGCGCG
>CAXUNV010000123.1:0-7527 GCA_964252355.1 uncultured Chthoniobacterales bacterium
CCCCTGGGCACTCGGCGGCGCGTAATGTTCCTCGCCTAGCCCTACCAAGACGCTGGCCTCCGCCTACCTCCCCTGGTATACCGCTCCCGTGGCCTTCCCGAAAAAGGACCGGTGGCTGGACCGCTACCTCCAATACTTGGAGGTCGAGAAGAACGCGTCGCCCCGCACGGTCATCGCCTACCGGCATGCCTTGGAGCGTTTTAAGAAGTTCGCGCCTGAGGAGGTCTCTTGGCAGACGGCTGAGCCCAACCACTTTCGCACGTTCCTGCTGCACTGCATGACCTCAGGCATGGCGCGCTCCTACGTCCGCCTCACGTTTGCCGCGTTGCGCAGTTTCTACCGGTTTTTGCAGGAGCGTGCCGGCTTGGTCGACAACCCACTGGCGTCGGTGCAACTGCCGAAGGTGGAGAAAGGGTTACCGGTGGTGCTGTCCGCCAAAGAGGTGGATGAACTCCTGACCAAGCCGACCGCCGCGAAGCGTGAGAACCAGGCCACACCCTGGGCAGCGGCCCGCGACGCGGCCATCTTGGAACTCTTCTACAGCAGCGGCCTGCGCCTGAGCGAGTTGGTGGCCCTCAATGTGCCCGACGTAGATGCTTACACCGAATCGGTGCGGGTGCTCGGCAAGGGGCGCAAGGAACGGGTGGTTCCCCTGGGTGGCCCGGCGCTCCAAGCCATCCAGGCCTACCGTCAGGCGGCCCACGTTCATGCCGGGCCGTTGTTTCTGAGCAAGCTTCGCAAACGGATGTCGACCCAAGCGGTTTGGACCTTGTTGAAAAAGTACGTCGCGCAGACGGACATCCAACTAAACGTGTCGCCGCACAAGCTGCGGCACAGCTTCGCCACCCACCTGTTGGACAACGGCGCGGACCTGCGCAGCGTGCAATCTTTCCTTGGGCACGCGAGCCTTTCGACGACGCAGATCTACACCCACGTCACCGCCGCCCGCCTGAAAAAGGCCTACGACGACGCGCACCCGCGCGCCTGATCGAACAGTCCTGCGCAGGCTGCGGGAAGGCACTTTGCGCCTTGCGAAGCCCCCGGCACGGTCGTAGACGAAAAGCCCTGCTTGGCCTTTCGTATGACGACGACGACGACCACCACCGCCCACATCCCTGCCCGCTCCGAGATCGCCTTAACCGACACCTGGGACCTCACCCGCCTTTTTCCGGAGGAAGAGGCTTACCGCGACGCGTTTGTCCGCCTTAAGGAGCTCTACCCGCGGTTGGCGGAGCGCAAGGGGTTGACCGGCAGGTCGGCCGAAGACCTGCGGCAAACCTTGGAGGTGGACAAGGAGGTCGACCTCTTGTCCGAACGCATCGGCCATTACGTTTCTTTGAAGAACGCGGAGGACAGCTCCGATGCGGACAACCTCGCCCGCAAAGCCGAGCTCGCCAACCTTTACACGCGGATCCGTGAAGCGACCGCCTTTCTGACGCCGGAAATCCAGGCGATCCCCGACGACGTCTTCGCCCGTTACCTGGACGATCCCATCCTGGCGGACTGGCGCGTGCCACTCGAGCGGGTGAGGCGTCACCGTCCGCACACGTTGAACGAGGGCGAAGAACGGATCCTGGCGGCCGGCGCCACCGCGGTGCGGGGTCACGGGGAGACTTTCTCGCAACTCACCAACGTCGACATGGATTTTGGCGTGTTGACCGACGCGGAAGGCAAGGAGGTCGCGCTTTCGCAGAGCAGCTACCTCGCCCTGCTGTACCGGCCTGACCGCGCCCTCCGCCAGCGGGCGTTCACGCAATTCTACAAAGAGTTCACCGACCACAAGTACACGCTCGCCTCGGCACTCGCCTCTTCCGTCCGTGCCGACGTCTTCTACGCGCGCGTCCGCCACCACCCCTCGGCACGCGAAGGGTCCCTCTTCGGCGACAACGTCCCGGTCAGCGTCTATGACAACCTCATCGGAGCCGTGCGCACGCACCTGCCGGCGTTGCACGAGTATTACGACCTCCGCCGGGAGGTGCTCGGGTTGGACGAATTGCACGGGTACGACGTTTTCGTGCCCCTGGTGCCGGAGGTGAAGCGACGGCTGGAGTTCGACGACGCGATCGAACTGGTCTGCGAGGCCCTCACCCCGCTCGGGGACGAATACGTGAGCACACTGCGGGCCGGTTTGCGCGACCGCTGGGTGGACCGGTACGAGAGCAAAGGGAAGCGCAGCGGTGCGTTCTCCTCTTCCAGTTACGGCAATCCGCCGTACATCCTGATGAATTACAAACCGGACGTCTTCTCCGACGTCTTCACGCTGGCGCACGAGGCCGGGCACTCGATGCACACGTGGTTTGCCCAAAGGCACCAGCCGTTCCAGACCTACCACTACCCGATCTTTCTGGCCGAGGTGGCGTCGACGTTCAACGAAGAGCTGTTGACCCACCATCTCCTCGCGCACGCCGACGATCCCTCCTTACGCGCTTACCTGTTGGACCGTCAGATCGAAGACATTCGCGGCACCTTTTTCCGGCAGACGATGTTCGCCGAGTTCGAAAAAGCCGTGCACGCGATTGAAGAAGAAGGCGGGGCGCTGACCCTGGACACCTTCGCCTCCGTCTACCATGAACTGTTGGAGGCCTATTTTGGGCCGCGGTTCACGCTCGACCCACAGCTCGACTACGAGTGCCTGCGCATCCCGCATTTCTACTCCGCGTTTTACGTCTACAAATACGCCACCGGCATTTCTGCGGCGGTCAGCTTGGCCCAACGGGTCTTGCAGGGCGGCAAAGCGGAGACGGCGGCTTACCTCGGCTTCTTGCACTCTGGGGGCCGGCAATACCCGTTGGAGACGTTGCGTGCTGCCGGCGTCGAGATGGAGTCGCCGGAACCGGCCGAACGCCTTGCGAACCTGTTCCGGGAACGTGTCCGGGAGTTGCGGAGCCTGCTGCTGAAATAGCACCCATTACAGGCTGACCTGGGTCGGATGCCCTCCGCAGCTGCGAAGCGGCGGGAGGATGCGGAGCCTGGGACCCAACCCATAAGCGCTAATTTAAGCCCGGATGCGCACCCCAGGGAGGGGAGCGCGGGCGTCCCGCCCGTTTCTGGCCGCCCCAGGCCCTTAACTTGGCGCCAGGGCCGCCGCCAGGACCTCGTCGATCGTTCCCACGGGCACAAACTCCAACCGCTGGCGCGCTTCCGCCGGCACGTCTTCGAGGTCTTTCTCGTTTTGGCGCGGCATCAGCACCCGGCTGATGCCGGCGCGCAACGCCGCAAGACTTTTCTCCTTGAGGCCGCCGATCGGCAGCACCGTCCCGCGCAGGGTGATCTCGCCCGTCATCGCCACGTCGTTGCGCACTGGCCGTTCGCTGAACAGGCTGGCGATGGCCGTCGTGATCGCGATGCCCGCGCTCGGGCCGTCTTTGGGCACGGCGCCGCTCGGCACGTGGATGTGCACGTCGTTCGACGAAAACTTTTCGGGGTCGATGCCTAGTTGGGTGGCCCGGCTGCGCACCACGCTGTAGGCCGCCTGCATCGACTCCTTCATCACGTCGCCCACTTGGCCGGTGAGAAGCAACCCGCCTTTGCCGGGGTAGCGCGTCGCCTCCACGAACAGGATGTCGCCGCCGGTCGGCGTGTAGGCCAAACCCGTGACAACGCCGACCAGACTCTGGCTCAAGCGCTCCTCGCGCGTCGCGCGGGCGGCGTTGCCGAGGATCTTGCGCACGAGCGGCACGTCGGCGACCACCATGGTGCCAGCGCCGCCCCGAGCGATCTCAGCGGCCACGTTCCGGCAGACGGCCCCGATCCGGCGCTCCAAATCGCGCACGCCGGCCTCGTACGTGTAGTCGCCGATGATCGTCAACAGCGCCGACTCCTCAAATAGGCACTGCTCTGGCGTGAGGCCGTGTTCCTCCAGTTGCCGCGGTACTAAATACGTCGAGGCGATGCGCAGCTTTTCGGCTTCGGTGTAGCCCGGGATGGAAATCATCTCCATGCGGTCACGCAGCGGACCGGGGATGCCTTCCACGTAGTTCGCCGTGCCGATGAAGATCACTTGGCTTAAGTCGAACGGCACATCGAGGTAACGGTCGGTGAAGGTGTTGTTTTGGCGCGGGTCAAGCACCTCCAACAATGCGCTGGCAGGATCTCCCCGCATGTCCGAGCCGACCTTGTCCAACTCGTCGAGCAGGAGCACCGGGTTGCGCACCCCGATCCGGCGGATCTCCTGGATGATGCGCCCCGGCATCGCGCCGATGTAGGTCCGGCGGTGACCCCGGATCTCCGCCTCGTCGCGGATGCCGCCTAGCGAGATGCGGGCAAACTTGCGCCCGAGCGCGTCGGCGATCGATTGGCCCAGGCTGGTTTTGCCCACCCCGGGCGGTCCGAGGAAGCAAAGGATCGGGCTTCGGCCTTCCGGTTTAAGCTTGCGCACCGCGAGGAACTCCACGATCCGGCGCTTTACCTTTTCCAGGCCGAAATGGTCGCGGTCCAAAATCTCCTGCGCCCGGACGAGGTCGGTGTGATCCTCCGTGGATTTGTTCCAAGGCAAGTCGGCCAGCATCTCTACGTAGGAGACGATCACCGAGGTTTCCGGGCTGGCACTCGGGATGTGGCTCAGGCGCTTGAGTTCCTTCTCGGCCGTCTCCATGACGTTGGGCGGAGCGCCGGCTTCCGTCAGGCGGGTACGCAGCTGTTCGGCTTGCTCTTCACCTTCCGGTTCCTCCTCGCCCAACTCTTTCTGGATGGCGCGCAGCTGCTCTCGCAAGTACGCGCGGCGTTGCGTGTCCGAGAATCGGCCCTCCACGTTCTGACGGAGCTTTTGCTGCAGCTCGGCGATCTCGATCTGTCGATGCAGCATTTCCTGCACGGCGCCTAACCGTTTAAAAAGGTCCCCCTCTTCTAAGATGGCCTGCTTCTGCGCCAGATCGCCGCCGAGGTTCCCGGCGAGCAAATCCGCCAGCTGTTCCGGCGCCTCGATGTTCGCCAACAACCCCCGGATCTGTTCCGGGATCTCGGGCGAAAGATCCAGCAATTTAGCGGCGGATTCACGCAGGTTGTTGAACGCCGCCCGCAAGGTCTTGTCGTCGGCCGGTGGTTGGATCGTCTCAACGGCTTCCACGAACGCCCGCAGGTACGGTTCGGTCTGTTCGAACGCCCGGATCCGGATCCGGTTTTGCGCCTGCACGATCAGGACCACGCCCCCATCCTGTTGGCGGATCAGTTTGAGCACCTGGGCCGACACCCCGACTTCGTAAAGATCTTCCGGGCCCGGCCGCTCCTGGTCTTCGGCCCGTTGCGCGACCAACCCGAGCTGCTTGTTGTTCGGCAGTTCGGCGTCGACCAACTTCAAGGCCGAAGGACGGCCGATGGTCAAAGGCAACACCGTGCCCGGGAACACCACCAGACCGCGGACCGGCAAGATCGGCAGGAGAAACGAGGGCGCGAGCTTCACCAAACCCGCCTCGCCGGAGGTGCTGCCTTCCTGGGCCGGGTTCGTCGACCGGAAGTTTTCGATGCCGAGCGCGCCCAACGGCGGATCTTCGGGCTCGGGCGTGGTGACGATTTCGGGATCGGTGGTCATGGGATCGTAAAAAAAAGGTTGGTGACGGCCGTGTTCAGACTTCGCGGCAGCGCCTGGGCGAGGTTGGCGCACGCATGCGTCGTTCAGGCGTGCGCCCGCCTTGGCACGACGACCCAGAGCAGACCGCTCAACCATTCGGTTTGCGCCCGCTCCAAGTCCAAATCCATGGGCAAAGGGATCTCGCGGGCAAACGGCCCGTGGTCGATTTCCAGAGAGACTACCCGCATGGGTGCCGCATGCTCGTACGGGTGTTCCGCTGCAGGTTCCGGCGCCCCACGGTGGCCGCTCACGTACAGGCGCCCAGGCGCCAGTTGCAGTTCCACGTCCTCAGGCCTTACGCCCGCCAATTCGAGGCAGATGCGCACGCAACCGTTGCACTCGAAGACGTTGACCGCCGGGCGCCAACACACGTTGGGCGCTTGGAAATTTGCGAAATGGACCCTGGTGATCTGGTAAGCGACCTCGCCGATCTGTCCTTGGATCCGTCGCAACCGCACTTCGCGAATCTTACGGCTCACCGGGGAGAATGACACGGGGACCGGCCATTGCCAAGATTGCGGCACGATTGCGCAAGATTGCCGAGATTGAAGAGGGGCGGTGCGTGAACCGGTGTCCCGCCGGTCACGAGGCGAGCCGCCTCCGCCAACGTTGGTAGGGCAAGAGGTGTTTTGTCCCGCGGCCGCCGGACCGCCGGGCCGCAAACGACGTGAGGGCTGCCCGCCAGACGCGGGGTGGGAACCAGGGTGGTGCCGGCTCACACGGTCCTGACGGCGGGCTTAACCCTGATTCCCGCCGGCTCAAACCGCCCCGCAGCGATCGTCCGGCGATGTGGCCCTTTTTCGCGGGCCGGGTTTTCGCCCCACCGGCCTTTTCCTTAGCCTGACGCACCTTCGGATTTCGCCACCCTCTCCCTCCAACGAACCTTGGGCAATCGTGCGCGATCGTGCCGCAATCTTGGCGATTTCACCCCTGCGCCACCCGGTCACGCAGGTAGCGGAAACTCCGTTCCAACGAGGTGAACGGGTCGCCGGGGGTTTCGTCCTGCTCGACGATGAACCATTGGCTGCCGGCCTTCTCCGCTTCGGCAATGATCGTGTCGAAATCGAGGTTGCCGTTCCCGATCTCCGTCATGAACGGCGCGTTCTTGTGCAGGTCAAACCCATAATCTTTGAGGTGCACCGTCGCGAGCTTGCCGTGCAAAGCCTGGATCCAACGTTCGGGGCTGCCGCCCCCGAACTGCACCCAGTACGTGTCCAGTTCGAACGCCAGGGTCGGCGCGGTGCGCAGCAGGTGATCCAAGACCCGCTCGCCATCACAGCGGGCAAACTCGAGCGCGTGGTTGTGGTAGGCCAAGCGGAAGCCGGCACGCTCCATCACCTGCGCGCTCTGCTCCAGGCGGCTGGCCAACTGCTCAACCTCCAGACGTTTGGAGAGGTTCACCCCGTGAGGGTAGGCGTAGACGGCGATCGTCGCCCCGAGGGTGGTCAGCTTCTCTTCGATCGCTTCCGGGTGGGCCAAGAGCACGCTGCCCGGCACGTGGACGGCGGCGATGGTCAAGCCGGCGTCGGCGCAGACCTTGGCGGCTTCTTGGTCCTTGACCGTCTCCGACGGGATGAGTTCGACGGCTCGATAACCGATCGCGGCGATCCGCTCCAAAGACTTCGAAAACGCCGACAAACCCGTGAGGTGATCCCGCACGGTGTAGGTCTGGGCGGCGACTTGGGAGATTTTCATAGGGAGCTCCTATGCCTCGCCCGCCGCAAGGCGGATGACAAATAACAAATGACAAAGGCCAAGGCGGGAGGCGGGAGGCGGATAGCCGCGCTAGGTGATGCTGAACGACCCCGCACTTTTAACCACCTCGTCGAGCATTCTTAGACTGTTGCCGTCCACCCCCGCGCATCCCGGCTTGCCCCCCTTCTTTGGCCTTTGGTCTCTGGCCTTTGTCATCCAGATATAAGGGGGGGGGGGGGGGCGGGGGGGGGGGGGGGGGGGGGGGG
>CAXUNV010000123.1:7537-10757 GCA_964252355.1 uncultured Chthoniobacterales bacterium
TTGTTGATGTATCCCGACCCCCCCCCCCCCCCCCCCCCCCCCCGCCCCGCCGTACATCTGGTGGTAGAGCCGCTCGATGGCGTCCTCGGGATTTTCGTGGAGCATCGCTTCGCGAATGTGGCTGACGTAAAGGCCAAAGGCGAACGGACTCACCGCGGTCACTTCGCGCAGGTCCCACTCGTCGTCACCCACGCCCTCGAGGAACCTGAGCGCGCGCGGCGCATCCAAAAACGACTCTTCCGCTTGGCGGTATGCCTCTAGAAGCAGCGGGTGGTCGGGTTCGTGCTCTTGCAGAACGCGGAAAAGGAGTTCCGCGCTCCAATGGATTTGCCGGAGGCGCCGTTCGCCCTGAGGCACGTTCCGCGGCACCATCAACCCCGTTTGAGCCACCCCGCGGAACTGCCACCGGACCAGTTCGGAATCGCGCAAGGCAGCGTCGAGGTCTTCCAAGGCGTTCTCCGCGCGAAACAGTTCCCGGAACCGCGGCAGGCTCAACGCCTGGAAAGGCTGCAGCGTGAGCAGAAACCCGTAGTCGTCGATGGTGACGAGGGCGTTGCCGCCGACGGCCCCTTTGATCCGGAAAGAGATGATGCGGGAGAGCGCATCGTTGCCGCTGCGACCGATGAGCGCATGAAAGAAGTAGTTCAGCAAGCCATCCTCACCCCGGTACCTTTCAATGAGAAACAGGCCGGAGACCGGCACCCGCGAATAGCGGCGCTGCGCCAGGAAATGGTTCACGATGGCCTCGGCGTTGCCCGCGCTGATCTCCTGCGTCTCGACCAACCAATCCTTTAACCCAGGGTCCGCGCGCCCGATCCGCGCATCGATCTCGGTCCGGAGCCGCACCACCTCCTCGGCGATGCCGGAAGTGAGCGGCATCTTGTTCGCGTTCCACGAGGGCACGATGGGGCCGTCGTTCCCCGCCGGCTTCACGCGGATGAGGTGGACGCTCGTTTCGACCAGCTGCACGACGCGCCCCGCCAGAACGAAACGATCTCCCACGTTCAACCGCTTCACGAAACCCTCTTCCAACTCGCCCAACTTCCGGCGGCCAAGGAAGACCGACACCATGCCGGTGGCGGGGATGGTGCCGATGTTCATCAAGTACTCCCGCTCCAACCTGCGGGAAGGGACGCTCAACCGGCCGTCGTACTCGACCAGCTTGCCAAACACGTCGGCGTACTGTTGGGCCAAGCGGCGGCCGCCCCCTTTCAGGTAGACGATGACCCGTTCAAACTCTTCGGCGGTCAGGTCGCGGGTCGACCAAGCCCGGCGCAGCGTCGCGAAAACCTCTTCGCGCGCCACCGGGCCGGCCATCGCCATGCCGACGACGTGCTGCGCCACCACGTCGTAGCAGAGGCCGGGGATCTTTACCGGGTCCAGCCGCCGTTGGCGCACCAGATCGGCCGTCACCACGCACTCGATCAGGTCGTTGACGTTGGTCGCGACCAGCACCCCGTAGCTCGTCTGGTGAACGGAGTGGCCGGCGCGCCCGATGCGCTGCAGGGTGCGCGAGATCCCTTTCGGCGTGGAGATCATGATCACCAAATCGATGGCGCCGATGTCCACGCCCAATTCCAGGCTGGTCGAGCAGACCACCGCGCGCAGTTCCCCGTTCTTCAGCCGATCTTCGACCTGCAGCCGCACGCTCCGATCCAACGACGAATGGTGAGTCTCGATGCGGTCAGCCAACGCGGGCAGGGCCCCTTTCAACCGCAGCCCGACGCTTTCTGCGCCCGAGCGGGTGTTGCAGAAGACCAACACCGAACGGGCCCGCTCGATCAAGCGGCTCACTTCTTGGATGATGCGATTGCCGGAAAAGCCGGCCGGTGGGTAAGGGTCTTTGCGGACCGGTGAAAACACCTCCAGGGATTGGCGACGGGCGACGCGGGCGTCGGCGATGACGCACGGCCGGCTCGGGCCGACCAGGAAGGCCGCCACCGCTTCCAAGGGCGTGACGGTTGCCGAAAGGCCGACCCGGCAGAGCGGGCGATCGACCAAAGCCTCCAAACGTTCCACCGAGAGGGAGAGGTCCACGCCACGCTTGTTTTCCGCGAGCGCGTGCAACTCGTCGACGACCACATAACGGCAGCGCGTGAAGGCGTCGCGGTAAGGCCCCTGGCAAAGCAGGACCGCGAGGCTCTCGGGCGTGATCAAGAGGATCTCGGGCGGGTGAAGCCGCAACGCTTGCCGCTCCCGCGCCGGCGTGTCGCCGGTGCGCAACGCCACCCGTACCCGGTCCGCCAATCCCATTTCGGCCAAGGGCTGACGCAGGTTCTTTTCCATGTCGTAGGCCAGCGCGCGCAACGGGGAGACGTAGATGGCTTGGACCCCGGATGCCCCTCGCCGCTTGGACGACACCCCCGCCTCGGCAGCCCCGTCCGGCCGCACGAGGGAGTCGATGATCCCCAAGAAGGCCGCCAAGGTCTTCCCGCTACCGGTCGGTGAACTCAACAACACGGATTGGTTCGCCAGGATGGCCGGAATGCAAAGGCGTTGGGCCTCGGTGTAGTCGCCGAATTTTTTCCGAAACCAACCGGCCACAACCGGCGTGAGCCTAGAGCCTACGTCCGAATCACCGGTGGCCCGCGGGTAGGGCCCAGCCGCCAAGTTCATGAGCCGATCGTACGCCAGGGCCGGACGAACGGAAACCGGCGGCCGGGCAGGCCATGGTCCTTCCTTGCGCGACCCC
This sequence comes from uncultured Chthoniobacterales bacterium, assembly GCA_964252355.1. Lineage (GTDB taxonomy): Bacteria > Verrucomicrobiota > Verrucomicrobiia > Chthoniobacterales > JAFAMB01 > CAXUNV01. The sequence continues at coordinate 10,230 of CAXUNV010000123.1, forward strand.
TGCGGTGGATCGTCACCTCACCTCGTGAAGGTGTTCCGGATCGAATCCCACAACGTATCGGGTTCGCCGTACTTACGCCGCAGCTCGGTCCGCCGGTAGCGGCGCAGTTCGCGGACGTAGTCGCGCCGTTTCTCCAAATTAAGCCGCTGCGCCTTCAACCGTTCGCGGCGGGAACCCGAGGCCGACGCCATTTGGCGGTCCACGAGGGAGATCTCGTTCCGCAACGACCGCTCCTTGGCGTCCCACTCGTCATCAAACTGTCGAAACGCCTCCGCTTTGGGCAGCGCCGCGCGCGCGCTTTCCCGGGCCCGGGGCTTGGTTTCATTGGCCTTCGCCTTCGCCGCGGGCGTGCCAGGCCCTTCCTCAACGTCGGATTCGTCGTCGGCATCGTCCGTGCCGCTGGACACCGCCGGACTGGGTCGCGCCGTCGGGAAGGGCGCAAGCGCGTACGCCGCGTCGTCGTTGCGCGCGCCGAAGGTGTGATCCGCCGCCGCCACGTCTCCCGCCACCACGTCCGCACCCTCCACG
>CAXUNV010000124.1:0-10752 GCA_964252355.1 uncultured Chthoniobacterales bacterium
CGTTGGCACCGGCACTACGCGAGGAGAGCGCGCAAGTGCGCGCCGCCCTCAACGACCTCAGTCCGGAACAGCGTCAAGTGTTGGAGCTCGCGTTCTTCAACGGCATGACGCACGAGGAAGTGGCCGCGGCCCTCCAAGCCCCGCTCGGCACCGTCAAAGGACGGATCCGGCGTGGCTTGCTGCGGTTGAAGGAACTCGTGGAGAGGACGTTATAATGGACGAGGCGAAACAAGATTTGGCCTCCCGTTACGTCCTGGGGGAACTCTCGCCCGATCAAGAGAGCTCTTTCGAAGCGGAGCTGTCCCGCGACGCGGAGCTTGTCGAGGAGGTCCGCCTCACCCGCGAAGCTTTGGCCTTGCTCGCCCTGGCTGCGCCACCCGTGGAGCCGCCGCCGTATCGCGCGCCGGTCGAAAGCCGGGCCACGCCTGCACCCGCGCCGCGCCGCCGTCCCTGGCCGGTCGTCCTGCCGTGGGCGTTGGCGGCCCTTTTGGCCCTCGTGTGCGGTTGGCAGGCGACGGAACGTGGCCGGCTCGGCACGGAATTAGCCACCTTACAGTCCCGCAATGCCTTGGCCGAACTGCGCATCTCGTCGTTGCAATCGCAAGTGCAGGAGTATGCCAAAACGTCCGCCGTCGTGGTCTGGAGCCAAGGGCAGCAGAACGGCGTCGTGAAATTGCAGAATGCTCCGCTGCTGCCACCCGACAAGACTTACGAACTCTGGGTGCTGGATTCCGCGCACCCCGCGCCGGTCAGCGCCGGGTTGGTCAGGACTCCGGAAAGTGGGTTGACCCAAGCCGCGTTCCGGCCGGCAGACCGCGTGGGAACGGAGCTGAAATTTGCGATCAGCGTGGAAAACGCGGGCGGGTCAACCTCACCGAAAGGTCCGCAGGGACCCATCGTTTTCGTCGGGGAGTGAGGGACCGAGCGGCAGGCGAGGCTTGGTAGGACGAGGCGAGCAACCTTACCCGCCACCGGGCCGCGAACGGAGGGTGCAGCCCGCCGTCAGGGTCGTTCCGCGTCGGCACCCTTCAACCTGCGGAGTTCTGAGATCTTGGCCGCCCTGTTGGCAGATCGGGGGTTAACGCCCCACCGGCTCACCCGCGCGTCCCCTCCGCTCCCGCTTGGGCGCGCTCGGTGCCGCTCGCTCGCGCTCGCTTAAAGCTTGCACGTCCCTCAGAGTCGGCTTTAGGGAAGAGCGCCGCGGCAGCGGTGCCGTCATGAAATCCACCGCCACCCAACTAGCCGCACCCGAAACGCGTCGATCGTTCGGGCCCGCGGACCTGGTCGTTTTGGCGGGTCTGGTCGGTCTGATCTGGAGTCTGCTGCAGTTCGGTCGCGGCATGGTGGTCCACTTCGACCCGAGAAACTTGCCGGGGGTCTCAACGAGCGTTTGGGCGATTCCGTATTACGCCGGGCGAACTGTCTTGCGGATGTGGATCGCGTTTGCCTGCTCGCTGCTTTTCACCTTCGGCGTTGGTTACGCGGCGGCCAAAAGCCGGGCGGCACGCGCCGTGATCCTGCCGTTCCTGGACGTCATGCAGTCGGTGCCCGTGCTCGGCTTTCTGTCCGTCACCGTCACCGGGTTCATGGCGCTTTTTCCGGGCAGCCTGTTCGGCGTCGAGTGCGCCAGCATCTTTGCGATTTTTACCGGTCAGGTTTGGAATATGACGTTCGGGTTCTATCACTCCCTGGTCACCATCCCGAACGATCTGCAGGAGGCCGCCACCAATTTCCGCCTGTCGCCTTGGCAACGCTTCGGCAAGCTCGAGGTGCCCTCCTCGATGCACAGCCTCATCTGGAACTCCATGATGTCGTTCGGCGGCGGTTGGTTTTTCGTGGCGCAAAGCGAAGCCATCTCCGTCCTGAACAAGGACATCAAGCTTCCGGGGTTGGGTTCCTACATGGCGACGGCCGTCGCTCAGGGAGACAACCGCGCCGCTTGCTGGGCGATCGTGGCCATGTTGACCGTGATCGTGGTGACTGATCAACTCGTCTGGCGGCCGTTGTTGGCGTGGGCCGACAAATTCAAGATGGAGCTGACCGAATCGGGCCAGCCGCCGAGCTCTTGGTTGTACAACCTGTTGCGACGCGCCTACCTTTTCGCTTGGGTGGAGGAAAGGGTGCTCGACCCGGCGTTCGAGACGTTGGGCAATCTGACACGACCGTACCGGAGAGGCACCGACGGTTTCTACCGAAGCCCAGCCCGGTGGTCGCGCTGGCTTTGGCGAGGAGCAGGCGCGCTCCTGGGCGCCTACGTCCTTTATTTGCTGGCCCAAGGTTTGGCGGCCAGCATCCAAAGCGTTTACCGGCACGTCACTTGGGCCGACCTCCTCCGCATCGCGTACCTGGGCCTGTTGACCCTGGGGCGCGTTTTGCTGATGACGGTGCTCGCCACGGTGATCTGGACGCCGGTCGGCGTTTGGATCGGTTCCAAGCCCCGGGCCGCGCGCATCGCCCAGCCGCTTGCGCAGATCCTGGCGTCGTTCCCGATCAACATGACTTATCCGTTGATCGTTGGCCTTTTCGTGGCTTGGCACGTCTCGATGAATTGGGGAAGCGTCTTGCTCATCGCGCTGGGCACGCAGTGGTACATCCTTTTCAACGTGATCGCGGGCGCGATGGCCATCCCGAACGATCTGAAAGAAGCGTCGCGCACGTACGGCCTGAAAGGCTGGGCTCGCTGGCGAACCCTGATTCTGCCGGCGATTTTCCCGTTCTGGATCACGGGCGCGTGCACCGCCGCCGGTGGTGCGTGGAACGCCAGCATCGTCGCCGAAGTCGCGACTTGGGGGAGAACCGAGCTGCGGGCCGAAGGTCTCGGCGCGTTCATCGCCGAGGTCACCCAGAAAGGCGACACCCCGCTCATCATCTGCAGTATCGTCACCATGTCGCTTTTCGTCGTGACGTTGAACAGGCTCCTCTGGCGACGGTTGTACGGCTACGCAGAACGCAGGTTTCACCTCGATTAAACGCCCGTCATGAAAGAGGCTTTGCTCACGCCCAAAGCTCCGGGGAACGCGCCAGCCGATACCCCGGTCATCGCCGAGTTGAAGGGAATCACCAAAACCTTTCGGACGGCGGCGGATCGCGACTTGAAAGTGCTCGACGGGATTGATCTGGCTGTCCGGGACGGAGAACTGTTGGCCCTGCTCGGGCAATCCGGTTCCGGAAAGTCAACCTTGCTCCGGTGTCTCACCGGGCTGACCCAGCCCACCACCGGGCAGGTGCTCTGTTACGGCAAACCGCTACGTGGGATCAACCCGTACGCCTCCATCGTCTTTCAAACCTTCGCCCTCTACCCGTGGTTGACGGTGGAAGATAACGTGGCGGTCGGCTTGATGGCGAAGGCGTTGAGCCGCAAGGAGCGCGAGGAAGCCGTCGAGCGCGCGATCGACCTCATCGGTTTGAACAACTACCATGCCGCCTACCCCCGGGAAATCTCGGGGGGCATGCGCCAGCGGGTCGGGATCGCCCGCGCCATCGTTTCGCAACCGAAAATCCTGTGCCTCGACGAGGCGTTCAGCGCGTTGGACGTGCTCACGGCCGAGAACCTGCGCAAGGAGGTCGTGAACCTCTGGTCCAGCGACGACACTTCGCTGCGAAGCATTTTCATGGTCACCCACAACATTGAGGAAGCCGTGGAGATGGCGACGCGCATCTGCATCCTCTTTCCGCACCCGGGCCGCCTGGGTTTGGTGCTGAAGAACGACCTGCCGTACCCGCGCAATCCCAACAACCCGGAATTCCAGCGGTTGATGAAGGTGATCCACGAGTCGATCACGATGATGGCATTGCCCGACACTCCTCCGGAACCGACCTACCAACCCGGTAAACCGATCTCCCGCGCCCGCAGCCGGATGGAATCCATCCCGCTGGTCGGCGTCAGCCAGATCTTGGGTCTGCTCAGCATCCTGCACGACTCGCCCGAGTTGGACAACGTGTACGACATCGCCAACGAAATCGGCAAAGATTTCGGCGAGACGATCGCCATCGTGAAGGCGGCAGAAATCCTCGACTTCGTAAACACGCCGAAAGACGACGTCGCGTTGACCGACCTTGGCCGGCGCTTCTATGAGGCCGACCGTGAGGCGCGGACGGCCCTCTTCGCGGAGCAGGTCCAGAAGCTGCGCCTTTTCCACATCATCCTAAACTACCTCCAGGTGCAGGAGGAGGTGCCCGCAGAAACTTTGATCAAAGACATCGCCACCGCCTTGCCGTACGAAAATCCAGAGAAAGTGCTGCAGACCATGATCGCCTGGGGCCGCTACGCCGGACTGATGGACTTCGACAACATCCGGGAGGTGGTTACCCTGCCTGAGGCTGAGGAAGAAGCGGCTGCGGCCGGTGAGCGGACGCCGGAGTAGGCGCCCAAACTTCGGAATGCGTCGGCTGCCAGCCGCCAAACCACAACCGATGTTGGCCTGCGTCATTCACCGAGCCCACGAAGTGAGCCTTGATCCGCGGCCCGAGCCGAAGCCTGGTCCAGGCGAGGTGGTGGTTCGGTTCGGGGCGGGGGGCATCTGCGGTTCCGACCTGCACTACTACCAAGAAGGTCGCGTCGGAGATTTTGAGCTGCGTGAACCCTTGGTGCTGGGGCATGAGGTAGCCGGGGTTGTGGCGCAGGCCGGTGCAGGGGTGACCACGCTGCGGGTGGGTGACCGCGTGGCGGTGAACCCGGCGCGCCCATGCCGGCAATGCCGCTTCTGCCGGGCCGGCCGGGAGAACCTCTGTCCTGAAACCCGTTTCTTCGGCAGTGCCGCGCGGTTTCCGCACGTGCAAGGCGCGTTCGCCGAACGCTTCTTGGCGCACGAAACTCAGTGCGTGCCCGTCGCGGAGGACGTGCCGCTCTCGGTCGCCGCGTTTGCGGAACCGTTGGCCGTCGCCCTGCATGCGGTCAGACGGGCCGGCGAACTGCTGGGTCGCCGAGTTCTGGTGACCGGAGCGGGACCTATCGGGTCATTGGTCGTCGCGGCGGCGCGCTTGGCGGGCGCCGCCGAGATCGTGGCGACAGACCGGTTTGATGCGCCCCTGACGGTCGCCAGGAAGTTGGGTGCGGACCGGGTTGTGAACGTCGCCGCTCCAAACGATGCTGCGTCCTTTTCCTCGCGTGGTCAGGAGAGCCCGTACGACTTTGCCATCGAGGCCTCCGGCGCGCTGCCCGCATTGACCACTTGCTTGGAGAGCGTCGCGTCAGGCGGACGCGTCGTTGCCTTAGGTTTGACCTCCGCACCGCAGGCCACGTTCCGCCCGCACCCCGTGGTGACGCGAGAGATTGAGTTGGTCGGCTCGTTCCGCTTCCATGAAGAATTCGCCCAAGCGGTGGACCTCCTGCAGAAGCGTCGCCTTGATCCGACGCCGTTGCTGACGGCGCAAGTCCCTTTCCGCGACGCCCCAGAAGCGTTCCGACTGGCCACGGACCGAGCTCGATCCATCAAGGTGAGCTTGGTGGCTGAAGCGTGAACTGCCCGTCGGCGAGCACGTTGCGGGAAATGTTATGGTGCCGCAGCCGAGGCGCTAGATCTCGCGCCGCCCTCGTCCAAGTGAGCTTGTGCGCATGCCGCCAAGTCTGCCCAGGACAAACCCCGGTGAACCGGGGGACCCAATTCCGCGCCGGACGATCCTAGCTGTGGTCATGGCGGAGAACCGCCACATCCACATCGCTCGACCTGTCTGACAGGTGCGGTGCCCGGTTCGGATGCAGCGTATACTCGCCGATGATCAACTCGTAGGCCGCTGATCCAGAGGCCAAAAGCGCGCCCGCCAGCACGGCCGTCAAAGTCCAGCGGGCAAGCCGACGTGACCCGCGGATCGCGTGCAATCGCAAACTGGGGCGCACCATAACCTGACTTACGTCGTATCTGCTCCAGCCTCCAACCTTACTGCTGGGTCAGGGCGGTTCTGGCCCACTAGTTTCCCTCAACCTTGGCTCCTGTGGGGGGCTAAGGCCTGATTTACGGCCGTAAAATCTTCGCCATACCGCTCATTTGGAGTAACGACCATCACCCAGCAGCCTGCACGTGCCCGAGTCGGTATGGAGCTTTTGTTGGACGCCATTCCTGCCCAGTCATGCCGATGGCTGCACCGGCAGATCGACGACGAAACGGCTACCCTCGCCCAATCTCGAGGTCACCCGCACCTCACCGCCAAGTAGGGCGGCCAAACGGCGTGTGATTGCCAAACCAAGGCCCGTGCCGTGGATCTCGCGCCGTGGAGTCACCCGCTGAAACTCGTCGAAAATGCGCTCCAAGTCGTTCTCGCCGATCCCGATGCCGTTGTCTTGGACCGCCAACGACCAACGACCTTCGCTGGCAGGTCCCAGGGTGACCTCAATCCACCCTTCCTTCTTGGCCGGATCGCGGTATTTGACCGCGTTGGTGATCAGGTTCGCGGCAATCTGGCGCAACCGTCGAGGGTCGGAAACGACCGTGTGAAGGCCGCTTTGCGTACGGACGTGCAACTTCAAACCCCGCGCCTCAGCCAACAACCGGTGGGCGACACTCAGGCCGTCCGCGAAGGCCGCGACGTCCAGCTCCTCCATTTCAGCGGTGAACCCGTTGGCGAGCAGGACGCCGTAGTCACGCAACTCCTGCAACAACGACTCCATGTCCGCCAAGCTGCGAGAGCAGAGCGCCAGGATACGCCGGCGTTCCGGATCGAGGGTGCCTTGGGCGACGGCGCCGAGGCCCAAGGTGAGCGTCTGGAGGGCGTTGCTCAATTCATGGCTGACCGCACGCAGCATCGACAGCCGGCTCGCATCCACCGAGGCAAGCTGCGCGTTGGCGGCATGCAGGCGCTCACCCCAATGTTCAAGCAAACGGGCCGTCGACCCGGCGCCGTGGGCCTGTAAGCAGTCGAGGACGGAGGCGAGCGCGGCACCGCCGTCCGGTCCGGTGGGACCCGAGGCGCCCAGCCACTCGCCATCGCCTCCGGCGAGGAGCACGCGTTGGAACCTCCACTGTTCGCCCAGCAGCTCCTCCAAGCGAAAACCTTGGTGCCAACGTGTTTCGCCGTGCGTCACGCCATTCAGATGCACTCGCGTCTTCACGTCGGCGTCGGCCGGCTTACGCAACCAGAGGACGACATCGTCGAGCAAGGCCTGGACGGGTGCGGTGAGCGCCGCATCGTCCAAAGCACCCGCCGAAGGGAGCTCCGGATCATGCCGAACTCCATCAAGCCAGCGCTGCACAAGAACACTGCGGGTTCCCTCTAGGCGCTGGGCCAAGCGGTGGAAAAGTTCGTCGGTTTGCATGCGTTCGGGCCGTCAGGCCTCTCGCCTCCCGTTTTTGCAACGGCTGACTCGTTACGTAAAGCCTGCGTTTCGGCGATCGAAGGCTTCGATGCATCCCCGCTAAGTACCTTCCAGGCGTTTGCCCAAGGCCAGAGAGGAACGCGCTCCGGCCACCTACCGCCCGGTCCCGATGTAAACGGCCGTGAGATCGCCGAAGCGGGCCGGTCTACCGCGCGGCGGTGTATCCGCCAAGTACAAACCCTCGTTGGCGACGACCCGGCTAGTGGTCGTGTCGAAGAACACGATCCCAGTCAGCTGGCCTGCGGTACTGGCCATCTCGGGATCGCCCGCGTAAAGCGACCCTGCGGTCGACGATGAGAGGATTTCGGCCGCTCCGCCGGGAAGTTGATCCGGCGTGGCGCTTTGGCCGGTGGCAACAGCCAAATAGCGAATCCCGCGGTCCGGCAAAGGGTGGCGCTGCAGGTAAGCCCGCGCCTTCGCGGTAGCCCGCGTCACCTCTTCGGCGCTCGCCCGGTACGGAGCTACGCCGTAATTCCGCCCCGTCGAGAGCGCGGCACACGAAGCGAGCAGGACGGCAGCCAGCGTTCCAGATAAGGCTCGGGCTTTCACGGCTGAGGTGGTTTTGGTAGGGCAGGTTTGGTCGGGCGAGGCAAGGCACCTTACCCGACGCCATTGCAAGATGCCGTCCGCGAGGCTACGCCGGGCCGGAACGGGGGCGCGGCCGGCTGCCGGGACGGACCGTGCCGTTGGCAGACCGGGATGAACCTCCGCCCGCAGCCCCTGCCCGCAGCGCTTCGCGCAGCGATGCGGGCGGGGCTGCGGTTGCGCGTCCCGGGGCAGGCAAGGAACTCCCCGGGCCTCCGCGCAGCGTTGCGGGCGGGCCACCGCGCCGCACGTCGGGACGATCTCGGGACGGCTCCGCCGGACATCTGCGTTCCTCTCCTCCACTTGGCCTTCGCGATTTGTCGTTTAGCATGCGTGAAGCGTCCAGTCGCACGCGACCCACCGGCTCAGCGAAATCACATGGCCAAGCCACCGTCGACGGTGATGACCTGTCCCGTGACGTAGCCTGCCTCCGGGCTCGCGACGAAGGCGACCGCGGCGGCCACGTCTTGCGGGTCGCCGAACCGGGCGAGGGGAATCTGCCCCAGCACCTTGGCCCGGAGATCGTCGGGGAGCTCCGCGGTCATGTCCGTCGCGATGAAACCGGGTGCGACCGCGTTGACCGTGACGTTCCGCCCGGCCAATTCGCGGGCCAAAGCTTTGGTCAGGCCAATCAGTCCGGCTTTGCTTGCCGAGTAGTTTGCCTGCCCCGCTTGCCCCAGCAGACCGCTGACCGAGGCGATGTTGACGATGCGGCCATAGCGCGCCTTCATCATCGGGCGCTGCAGGGCTTGCGCGAAGTGGAAGGCACCTTTCAGGTTGGTGTTGATGACCACGTCCCAATCCTCGCTGGACATCCGCATGCTCAGGCGGTCCCGTGTGATGCCGGCGTTGTTCACCAGGGTGGTCACCGGGCCGCATTCCTTGGCCACCACGGCGCAGAGATCGGCCACTGCGGCACCCTCCGCCACGTCGACCGCGTAGGCAGAGGCGCACCCCGGGCGGGCGGCGTTCAACTCCTCGGCCGTTCGCTGGGCATTGGCCGGTGAGCGGCTCACCACCGCAACGCGCGCACCCTCCTCCGCCAAGCGGGCCGCGATCGCCCGGCCGAGGCCGCGCCCTGCCCCGGTCACTAGTGCCACCTGATCCACAAACCGTTTCATGCCACGCCAATGAAAGCCGCGAGCGCGGGCCGGCAAGAGATTTCGGCGCTGGACGGTCCCCTGCCGTCGTCCGGCGGGCCAAGTCAGGCGTCTTCGATGCGCCCGTTCAGCTTGTTGCGCAGCGTGCGGATGCTGATGCCTAACCGTTGCGCGGTTTGCGTGCGGTTACCCCCGGCGAGCTTGAGCGCATGTTGGATGTACTCCTTTTCGAGTTGATCCAACGGCACGATCTCGTCCGCGAAACCGGAAGCGACCGGACGCGCCGCCGGCAACGGGCTGGCGGTCCCGTGCGCCTCCAGCATCTCGGCAGGAAACATCGGCGCAAGGTCCACCGCAGAGATCTCTTGCCCCGGGTCGCTCAAGATGACGGCGCGCTCAATCACGTTGTGCAACTCGCGCACGTTCCCCGGCCAGTCGTAGGTTTGGAGGATGCGCAGGGCGTCGGCGGAAAGGGTTTGCGGCAACACGCCATGACGCCCGGCCAACCGTCGAAGGAACGCGTCAGCAAGCTGCGGAATGTCCGCCTTCCGATGCCGCAACGGCGGAACCACCACCGGAAAGACGTTCAACCGGTAGTAAAGGTCCTGCCGAAACTCGCCGCGCTCCACCGACTTTTGCAGGTCGCGATTGGTGGTGGCCAGCACCCGCACATTCACTTTCAGTGTGCGGTTTCCGCCGACCCGCTCGAACTCCCGCTCCTGTAGGACGCGCAACAGCTTGGCTTGCAGCCGCAAAGAGACTTCGCTGATCTCGTCGAGGAGGATGGTACCGTTGTTGGCGAGTTCGAAACGGCCCTCGCGCTTTTCGGTCGCACCAGTGAAAGCCCCCCGTTCGTGGCCGAAGAATTCGCTTTCAATGAGCGATTCTGAGATCGCCGCGCAATTGACCTTGATGAACGGCGTCTGGGACCGCGCGCTCGCCCGGAAGATTTCGGTCGCGACCAGTTCCTTGCCCGTACCATTCTCACCGCTGATCAGCACGGTAGCTTCGGTGGGGGCCACCTTTTGGATCATCTGACGCAACTGGCGGACCGGCGTGCTTTCGCCGATGAGTGCCGCCTCGGCGGCGGCTTGCTGGACCAGCACCTGGCTAACCTTGAGGGCCTGCGAAAAGTTTTCCGCCTTTTTCAAGGTCACGTCGATCTGGCTGGCGGAGAAGGGTTTGATGATGTAGTCGAACGCACCGGCCCGAATGCAACGGACGGCGGATTCTATGGTGCCATGCCCCGTCATCATCACCACCAGCGGACGTTCCGCATTGTTGGCCAGTCGCGCCAGCAGGTCGGTGCCGTCGCCATCCGGCAGGTGCACGTCGACAAACATCAAGTCGAAGGTGTCCCGCGCCATGAGGCGCTCGGCTTCGGCCACGGTCGTGCAGGGGGCGACCGTCAGGCGGCGATTGCGCAGTTGCAGCTCCAAGGAGCGTCGGATGATTGGCTCATCATCGAGAACAACAACTTTTTCGATGGCCATTCGCAGAGGAAGAACTTCTCAAGCGGCAGCGGCTCAAAAGTTCTTCGGTGTTTTCATTCGCGCCGATTCTAAGGCGTTGGCTGCGAGGCTGCAACGCTTTTTCAGGGGCGCCCGGGTGCGTACGAGAAAGCGCTTAACCGCCTTCGGGACGGGCCGAAGGGAAGAAAGGTCGGGATGACGCGAATGCCTAACCAACCGCCTAAACCCGAGCGCTCGGCCGGAACTCCGGAGCCCGAGCCCCCGCCGTCACCCCTAACCTCAGCCC
>CAXUNV010000125.1:0-10735 GCA_964252355.1 uncultured Chthoniobacterales bacterium
GCCTCCAGGCGTGCCAGCGCGCCGTCCAGGCGCGCACGCTCAGCTTCGGCGGCGGAAAAGGCGCGCGGCACGTCGCACCGCAGGACCGTGAGCAGCGGGTGACCGTCGGGCGCCTCCGCGTGGTGCTCCGGTCTCGTGGCGTCGAACGCACGCCGGGGGGGCTCCACGAAAAGGACTGCGCGGTCCCGACTGAGTTCGCGGGCGAGATGGTGAGCCCGGGACCAAAGCGGTCCCCAGGGTTGTTCGGCGTAGACCACCAGCGGCGCACGGTGCGGACGGGGCGGTCGCGCGGTTGAGGGGAGGGTCGAGGCAGGCCTGCGGCGCGGTTGCCGCCCGGCAACGACCGGTCCCACCGCCTCATCGCCCGCCGTGATGAGTTCGCGGTAACGCCCCGCCAATCCCGTCGGCTCACGCAGCAGGTCGCCGTCAGGCGAGCGTCGCAAAGCGAAGATGCCCACCGGGTGGATGTGGCCCGTCTGGTGGAGCATGGCGCCGTCCCAGTCGAGGTGGTCGAACAACGGCCACCACGTGAACCCGATGCAGGGAAACCCGTCCGCGCGCAGGCGCCGGACGTCCCTCACGCACGTCTCCAGCCAAGCGAGCTTGGCTTTCTCCGGGCCCGCCGCACTGGTTTCCGTGATCATGAACGGCAGGCCGTACCGGTGCCAGTAGTCTTGGGCCGCGCGGTACAGCCCCCAAGGTTTGCTGGCGGTGCGCTGGCGGTAATAGCCCTCGGCGCTCGTGTAGAGCTCGACTTCCGTGTGGTCGTAATAATCCAAGCCGATGACGTCGATCCGTTGCGGGTGCGTTTCGAACCAGCGGAGGTCAAACGGCGCAAACCCATGCTGCAGGAGCCACGGCCGCAGAGGGTGGCGTCCGTCCAGGCGGCCGGTGACCAAGTCCATCACCACGTGCCGGCGTTCCATCCGGCGGGCGACGTCCGCGCCCAGGGATTCCAACAGGTGCGGGCTGGTCTTTTCGCTCGAATCGGGTTCATCGGTCATGGCGACCTCGAGTGAGTCGCAGAGGATGATTTCCACGTCGCCCATGGTGGCCCGGAGCGCCCCGATGGCGCGCGCGAGCGCCTGCGCGGTGCGCGAAAGCACCGCCATATAGTTGCCGAGGCCGACGCCGTGCGGGGGCCAGAGCCCGGCATCGCCGCCGAAGTAAGCCGTCGTCAACGGTTCGTTCACCGGACAGATGCTGGCCACCGCCGGGTGACCCCGGTACCGCTGGCCGAACTTGGCGGCAAACCTCTCGAGGGCCGCGGGAAAATCCAAGTCGCCAAATGCTTCCGGCAGCCAGGTGGGTACGCCGAAATGCACTAGGTCAACAATCAGATGAATGCCGAGTTGGGCCGCTGCGTCGAAATGACTATCGCACCAGGACCAGTCCCATGTCTCCGGGTGCGGTTGGGTGAAGGGCCAATGGACGGAATAACGGAGCCAGGAACAATTCAGAGAAGCGGCGGCGAGCTCGAAATCTTGCCGCCAGAATCGGTCGTGCTGCGTCCAGCGGTATTGGTCGATGCCGAGGTGCGGGACGATGGAGCTTTCCACGCCGGCAACCCAACGGAACGGTTGTGCGGCGAGGTGGGACGGGGCGGGTCGGACGTGAGTCTTATGCATGCAAGTTTGGGAAATTATCGGTGGGGACGGCCTTTTCAGGCCCGTGGTCGCCTGCCACTCCCTCAGACGAAGCGTGGCCTAAACACGTTCAAAATGTTTGTTTTTCACCGCCCGGATTCAAACCGGGTTGCGTAAGAGGTGTGCCAACAGACACCGGATGCCGCTGGCGTCCAGGCAGAACTACGGTGGCAAGGGCAAGGGGAGTCTTCGGGTGGAGCGACGGAGTTTTGGAAAAGTGAGAAACGTGCAGACAATCCAGGATGGTAGTGGTGCGGTTGCCGGACCAAGGAGCAGGTCGGCAGAGGCAGATCGCACCGTCATGGTAACATCCGGCGTAACGGATCAAGGGCCCGATTTCTCCCATGCGTCTAACTTGTGGGAGTTCATCAAGCCTTACGCGTGGAAGCACCGCCGTCCGATCGCTTTGGCGCTCGTCCTGAACGCGCTGCCCGGGTTTGCGATCGCCTTCCAAACGCTAATTCCGCGTTATCTGGTGGACGACGTCATCCGCGCGACGGGACTCACGCCCAACGGACGGCTGCAACGGCTAGGCGTGTTGATGGGGTTATACCTCTTCTCCGCGTTGGCCATCCGCATGGGCGCGTGGTTTGCCAGCTTCAAGATCTTTACGTCCGTCCGCGAAAAGGTGGTGCTGGAACTGCGCGGCCGGTTGTTCCGCCACATCAACGGCCTCTGCTTGCGGTTTCACAACCGCCATTCCAGCGGTGAACTCTTCACCTACGTGATGGGGTCACCGATCACTGACATCAGCATGTTTTTTCACAATGCCGTCATCAACGTGCCCAACTCGGTGACGACGTTTTTGGTGTCGAGCGCCTGGGTGTTTTTCTGGGATTGGCCGCTGACGATGGTGCTGCTCGCGTTAGTTATAGCGACTGTACTGACCATGCGGTTTGGAAGCGCTCGCCTCCGGCACCTCTACGCACGCTACCAAGCGGTTGAGAGCCGCATCATCGGCCGCGTCACCGACATTTTCCGCGGCAACCGCGACGTGAAGATGCACGCGATCGAGGAACGGATGGGCGTGGCGTTCGAGCAGAGCGCTGACCAACTCCGTAAACAGGCTTACGAGCGGGACGTCGAGACGCACCGGGTAAACATGCGCCCGGAGGCGCTGAATTACGTCTGCTTCGTGATCCTCTGCTGCGTGGGCGTTTGGCGCTACCTAGGAGGGCACCTCAGCGAGGGACAGTTGGTTGGATTCCTCGCGTCCTACGCTGCCCTGCAGTTGCCATTGAACCTCCTTTTCGCCGTGGGCACAATGCATGGGCAAGCGCAGGCGAGCCTCACGCGGTTGATGAGCGTGCTCGAGACTTCCACCACCACCCCAGAACCTAGCCCGATGGATTGGCGGCGCTTGCCATCTCACGCCGCCCTCAGCCTGACAAGAGTTTCCTTCAGCTACAACCCGGGTGAGCCGGTGCTGCGCAACGTGAACGCTTCGATCCCGTTTGGCCAGCGGGTGGCGTTTGTGGGCCCGAGCGGCTCCGGCAAAACCACTTTGGCCAAACTGTTCCTGCGCTTGTACGATCCTGACGAGGGCGTCGTGCGGATCGGCGACATCGACATCCGTCGCGCCCGCACCGGGGAGTTGCGCCGCCGTTACGGGGTCGTGCCACAGGACCCCTACTTCTTTGCCAGCACGATCCGGGAGAACCTGTTGATGATGAAGCCCGGGGCCGGCGAAGCTGATTTCCGCCGAGTTTGCGAGTTAGCCAACGCGTGGGAGTTCATCGCGGAGATGCCGCAAGGCTTGGACACTTCCATCGGTGAAGGAGGGACGCGTCTATCCGGCGGGCAGCGGCAGCGCCTGGCGATCGCCCGCGCCCTCTTGCACGATCCGGAAATCCTCCTGTTTGATGAGGCCACCAGCGCGCTCGACGTCGTGAGCGAACACTTGGTGCGCGAGGCGCTTGACCGGGTGCTGGTCGGCCGCACCGCCATCTTCATCGCCCACCGCCTTTCCACGATCAAAAACTGCGACCGCGTCTTGGTGGTCGAGCGGGGCCAGATTGTGCAGGACGGCACTTTCTACGACTTGAGTCAGCAGCCGGGGTTGTTTCGCAAGATGGTCGAAACCGACAAGTTCGACGTTTCAGCAGAGAACCTGACGGTACCGTCAGGATCATTCTGAAGCTCAGAATGATCTTCGGACACGAAGAAAGCGTGACCCCTCGGGGGACCGCTGGATGTACCAGCCGCGCGCGTCCCAACTGGAGAATCAATCAAGCATGAACCGACCGTCAGCCAACGCTGAATACCCCATTGTCGTCCATTCGCACCTCGGTTGGGATTGGGTGTGGCAAAGGCCGCAACAGTTCCTATCCCGCCTGTCGGTACGCCACCCCGTTCTCTTCGTGGAAGGCCCGGTGCCCGACCCGGCCTTGGCCGAAGCTCGGGTTGAGATCCGCGAAGTAAAGTCACACCCCAACGTCACGGTGCTGCGGATGGCGATGCCGGGTGCGAAATGGTTCGACGGCGCGTGGGTGGACGACGAGAGGCGCCGTTTGGTTAAGCAGGTGTTGGCCGGGCCGTTGGGACTCCGGTTCCAGGATCCCGTGCAATGGTTTTATGACCCGATGGCGGTCACGGCGTTCGCGGGCAAGATGAACGAGCGGTGCATCGTCTACGATTGCATGGACCAGCTCGGCCAATTCAAGCACGCGCCGGAGACGTTGCCGCAACGCGAACGCGAGTTGCTGCGCGTGGCAGACGTGGTTTTTGCGGGCGGTCCAAAGTTGGGCGTGGAAAAGCGCCGTTACAACGCCAACACGCACGCATACGGCTGCGGCGTCGACGTGGCGCATTTCGGCCGGGCGCGCGAGGGCAAGAAGATGCTGGCCCCAGAGATGGTTGCTCTGCCCAAGCCCGTTTACGGCTTCTTCGGCGTGGTGGATGAGCGGATGGATTTCGAACTGCTCGACGAATTGGCTGAGTCTAACCCGAAAGGGAGCGTCGTGCTGGTGGGGCCTTGGACGAAGGTGGATCCCGCGGCTTTCCCAAAGCGGGCGAACCTGCACTTCCTGGGGCGCCGAGACTACGAAGATCTCCCCCGATACGCCGCGGGGTTCGACGTCTGTCTGGTGCCGTTCGCGCTCAATGAAGCGACGGAATACATCAATCCGACCAAAGTTCTTGAATACTTGGCCACAGGTCGACCCGTGGTCTCGACGGCGATCGAAGACGTGGTCCTGCAGTTCAGCGACGCTGTGGAGATCGCCAGGTCGAGGCGGGAATTCTGCGACCGTTGCGCGGCGGTGGCGGTGCGTCCTGACGTGGCCAAAGTGGCGCGCGGGCTGGAGTTGGCGTCTGCGAACACCTGGGATGCGGTGGTGGCCAACTTGGAACGTCACATCGAAGAGTTTTTGAACTCCGGCAGACCGACTCGGGCGGTGGTGGGCTGAGGGAGAGGGCGGAATTTTAGAAAGGATTCAATGTTTGATTATCTAATTGTCGGGGCAGGGTTTGCGGGGAGCGTGTTGGCCGAACGGTTGGCGCGAGGGTCGAACAAGAAGGTGCTTATCATCGACCGGCGCCTCCACATCGCCGGCAACGCTTACGATCACCACGACCGCGCGGGCGTGCTGGTCCACAAGTATGGGCCGCACATCTTCCACACCAACTCGAGAGACATCTTCGATTACCTGTCGAGGTTCACCGAGTGGCGGACCTACGAGCACCGGGTGTTGGCGAGTGTGGACGGTCAATTGGTGCCGATCCCGATCAACCTCGACACCATCAACGCGCTTTACGGGATGAACTTGGACAGTAGCCAAGTCGAAGAATTTTTCCGGAGCCGCGCGGAAAAAAGGGAGACGCTCCGCACGAGCGAGGACGTGGTGGTGAGCAAGGTGGGCCGGGAGCTCTACGAAAAGTTTTTCCGCGGCTACACCCGCAAGCAATGGGGCATGGACCCGTCTGAATTGGACGCCTCGGTAACCAGTCGCGTGCCGACGCGCACCAACCGGGACAACCGCTACTTCAATGATTCTTACCAAGCGATGCCGGCGTTTGGTTTCACGCGCATGTTTGAGAACATGCTCGATCACCCCAACATCAAAGTCATGCTCAACACGGACTACCGCGACGTCGCGGACCTCGTCCCGTTTCGTGAGATGATTTACACCGGGCCCATCGATGAATTCTTTGATTACCGTTATGGCAAGCTGCCGTACCGCTCGCTGCAATTTAAGCACGAGACCCACGACCGCGCCGTGTTTCAACCCGCCCCGGTGGTGAACTATCCCAACGAACACGCTTTCACCCGGATCACCGAGATGAAGTACCTCACCGGGCAGGAGCACGCGAAGACGAGCTTGATCTACGAATTTCCGTGCGCGGAAGGCGACCCGTACTACCCGGTGCCGCGTGCGGATAACGCGGCACTCTACAAGAAGTATCAGGCCTTGGCGGTCCAGACGCCACATACCCACTTCGTGGGCCGGTTGGCGACCTACCGCTACTACAACATGGACCAAGTGGTGGGTTCGGCGCTGACGTTGTACGCGGAGTTGAGCGGGCTGAAGAAGGGACCTGACCTCGGCAACGGCTCAACGATCGCGAGGGCCAGCCACGTGCGCCATACCAACGGCCACATACCGCTTGCCAGCGTGAGCTAAGGCGCAGCGCAACGTGCGACGGTTGCCGTTGCCGAATCCTGGTTGGAGATGGTGGCCACGGCCAGCGTTGGTGGGGAAGGCGAGTCTGGCCTTACCCGCCGCCGGGCTGATTCCAGGGTGAAGTGCGCTCTCGGGGCGATGGCCACCCGGTTACGGGCGGGACGTCCGCGCTCCCTTCGTGACCCGTGGTGGGTATGCCAGGGCAACCGCTGCGGGGAGGAGTTCGGCAGGCTTTCGTCGTCACTGGTGGAACCCCAGCCTCCCAGTTTCACGGTTTGTCATCCACCATTCGCCGTGTACGCAATGCCGTGGTCGGCGACGTGGGAGCGCACGCCCTGCTAAGCTTCTCTGAGACCAGGGACCAACGACCAGCGACTGGAAACGCCAAACGTCAAACCGCAAACCTTGCACGTCCGGCCGTTCACCGTCCGGGTAAGAGCCGCAGCAGGAAACCTTTCAGGTACTCGGTTTCAGGCAGCTGCGGCAAGATCGGGTGGTCGAGCGGTTGGGTTAGGCTTTGCAGGATGCGCACCGAACGTTTCGCGTCCACGCTCGCGTCGGTGAGCATCCCGAGAAACATTTCTCGCGAGACGTGGTGAGAGCACGAGAACGTGGCGAGCACACCGCCCGGACGCAGGAGCTGCAAGGCCCGCCGGTGGATTTCCTTGTAGCCTCGCCAAGCGCTGTCCAGGGCACCGCGCGATTTGGTGAAGGAAGGCGGATCTAAAACCACCAAGTCGAAACTTTCCTGCCGATCGACGGCCGCAGTCAAATAATCAAACGCGTTAGCTTGCACGGCGTGCACCTCCAAGCCGTTGCGCGTGGCGTTCGCGCCGATCCGCGACACGAGTTCCGCGTTGGCTTCGACGGCCACCGCGCGGGTGGCGCCCGCCTTCGCGCAATGCAGGGCAAAAGCGCCCTGGTTGGAAAAGCAGTCCAAGATCTCCTTGCCTGCCGCGTGCGCCGCCACCGCCCGGTAGTTCTCCACTTGGTCAAGGTAGAAGCCGGTCTTCTGACCTGCCCGGAGGTCGACGATGAATTTCATCCCGTTCACCCCGACGACAACCTCGCCGGGGGTCTCGCCCCAAAGGTCACCGGCTTGCAGCGGCAAACCTTCCGCCTTGCGAACGGGTGCATCGTTCCGCTCGAGCACGGACGCGGGCTGCAACACCTCCCGCAACGCTTCCACGATGGCGCCTTTGCGCCGATCCATTCCTGCCGTCAGCGTCTGCAGCACCAAATGATCGTGGTAACGGTCGACAATCACACCCGGCAGACCGTCGCTTTCGCTCCAGACAACCCGGCCGACCGGTCGGAAGACTCCCAGGCTCTCGCGTTCGCGCACCGCCAAGGTTACGCGCCTTCTGAAGAAGTCGGGGTCAAGCTCCTGACGCTGACGTGAAAACCGGCGCGCGACGATCTGCGAATGCGGGTTGTAGATCGCCGAACCGAGCAGGCGGTCGCGGCCGTCTTTTAAGCTGACGACATCTCCTACTTTCGGCTCACCGAAGACTTTCAGAACTTCGGTGGCGTACACCCAGTCGTGGCCGTGAAAAAGGCGGGCGCGCGGCCGCACGACGATACCTGCCATGGCTGGGTGCGCGGTGCGGGCGAGTGATCGCCTTAGGAGAACAAAAACTCGTCAGCCGCCGCCGGCTCGGACGCGTGACGGTCGCCATCAGGGATGGCCACGCCTTGCTCCGGGTATTCGAAGATCTTACCTTCGTAGTTGCGGATGACCACCTTTTCTGCGTCGTGGAACAACACGTATTCCGGGTTGACCGGCACCTTGCCGCCCCCCCCAGGTGCATCGATCACGTATTGCGGCACGCCGTACCCAGTCGTGTGGCCGCGCAGGCCCTCGATGATTTCGATGCCTTTCGCCACCGACGCACGCAGGTGTGCCGACCCCTGGATTAGGTCGCACTGGTAAAGGTAATAGGGCCGGACCCGGCATTGGAGCAGCTTGTGCACAAGGGCCTTCATCGTGGGCAAATCGTCATTTACCCCCTTGAGCAACACGCTCTGGTTCCCTAGCGGCACCCCGTGGTTTGCCAGACGTTCCAGCGCGGCCCGCACTTCCGTGGTCAGCTCGCGCGGATGGTTCACGTGAACGCTCATCCAAAGCGGATGAAACTCCTGCAGCATCCGGCAGAAATCCTCGGTGACGCGTTGCGGCAAAAAGATCGGCACCCGTGTGCCGATGCGCAGAAACTCGATGTGCTCGATGGCACGCAGTCGGCGAAGTACCGAACGAAGCTTGTCGTCCGAGAACAGCAGGGCGTCGCCGCCGGAGATCAACACGTCGCGGACTTCCCGATGAGTTTCCAGATAGCGGAACGCCTCTTCGAAATCGGTCTCTAGGTGCTGCTCCCCCGCGCCACTCACCACCCGGCTACGGGTGCAGTACCGGCAGTAGGACGCGCAACGGTCGGTAATGAGAAAGAGCACGCGGTCGGGGTAACGGTGCACCAAGCCCGGGACCGGCATGTGGCTGTCTTCGCCGCAAGGGTCAGCCATCTCTTCCGGAGAACGGGTGCCTTCGCCGATGTGCGGAATGACTTGCCTCCGGATGGGACAACCCGGGTCATTCGGGTCGATGAGGTTGAAAAAATGCGGGGTGACGGCCAGCAGGAGCTTGTGCGCGGAGAAGAGTACCCCGGCACGTTCGTCCCGGGTGAGACGCAGATGCCGCTCGAGTCCCTCGAGGGTGGTTACGCGGTTTTTAAGTTGCCACTTCCAATCGTTCCAGAGTTCTGCGGGAACGTCCGGCCAAAAGCCGGGGGCATGTGAACGGAACCGCCGGTCGGCGGTTTCAACGTCATTGTGCATGGTAAATTTGACTGGGCGGTAAAGATAGGGGCAGGCCGGGCGATGTCAACGGGCCGGGTACCCCCGACAGATCGGTCGGGCGGGGGGAGATTCTTCCGGTTGCAGGCGTCGGCAAAGAGTTTTATGGGTGAGCGGTCAACCGCCGGCCGCAGCCCAGCCTTGCCCATTTGCGTGACTATGTGCGTCTCTGTTCGTCGCCCATGTGGCTTAAGCTTCTGGTTTGCCGCCGTCGTTGGGCTCAGCGGTCGTTTGTTGGGTGACACAACTGCCGCGCCGGCCTCGCCGGCCCTTGATTTTGTGCCCCAACACCAACAAACTTACGCAACCGTCAAACCCCCGGTGGCCCCCTGCGGGGTGGTGATCGACGTTTCGAAATCGGGCAAACTGGGCGGCAACGAAAACCCGTTTGAAGGGTTTGACTTCTTCTTCCGTGGCCCGCGCGACAACGACGGTGAGGGCGACGGCGACCCCCCCACGCCGGACCAGTCGGAGGGTTCGGGTTTCTTCATCCGGCCCGATGGGTTCATCCTGACCAACAACCACGTCGTGGAAGGTGCGGACAAAATCGACGTCAAGCTCAAGGATGGGCGCAGCTTCCCGGCGAAGGTCGTCGGGGTGGACGACCGCACCGACATCGCGGTCATCAAGATCGAGGCCGCTGGCTTGCCCACCGTCAACTTGGCGGACAGCGACGAAGTCAAAGTCGGCCAACTGGTCTGCGCCATCGGGGCGCCTTACAAGTTCGATTACACCTTCACCACGGGCGTGGTCAGCGCCAAGGGCCGCAACGAGCTTCTGGCCGACAAGTACGAGGACTACATCCAGACCGATGCAGCCATCAACCCAGGCAATAGCGGTGGCCCGCTCTGCGACATCGATGGGAACGTCATCGGGATCAACACCCTCATCCATGGCCTCAACCGGGGCCTCGGTTTCGCCATCTCCAGCAATTTGGCCAAGCAGGTCAGCGAGCAACTGATCGCCTCCGGGCAAATCGTGCGGCCTTGGCTGGGCATCATCATCGAATCCTTGGGCGCCGGCAACCGGACCGACCTGCTTAAAGGTATTGACCGCGGTGTCGTCGTGCGCACCATCCAGGCGGATACCCCGGCGGCGAAAAGTGACATACGCCCGGCCGACGTGATCACCGACGTGGACGGTGTGCCCGTCGGTTCGTCGCGCGAGCTGCAGCGTGAGGTGCTGAAAAAGAAGGTGGGCGAGCAGCTTACCCTCGGCATTTGGCGGGCGGGCAAAAAACTTGCCGTGACGGTTAAAACAGAGGCGTTGCCGGGCGAGGGGCCTCGCTTGGCTGCCGCCAAACCTTCGCCACCAGTATCGGCTTTACCACCGGCGCCAGCGCCCGACACGGTTTCCGTCTGCGGGTTGCAGGTGCAGGACGTTAACCCGGAGGTGCGGCAACGGCTCGGCCTGCGGACCGACAAGGGCGTGGTGGTCACAGGCGTGGCGCCTGACGGTCCGGCTGCCGGCGCCGACATCCAACCGGGCGACGTCATTACCGAGGTCGGCCGCACCGCCGTAGCTGACACCGCCTCCTTGGAAAAGGTCATTCACGACCAGAAGGGGAAGGCCAACCTGCTCCTCTTGCTCGACCGCAAGGGCGTGAAAACCTATTCC
>CAXUNV010000126.1:0-10698 GCA_964252355.1 uncultured Chthoniobacterales bacterium
GTCCACCCCCTCGCGCTCGAGCAGCGGACCTTGTTCGATGTGCAACTCCACAAAAGCATGGTAGGCCCCAGGCGGTAGCCTCACCGTGGCAAGGACCTCCGCGGAAGAACCTCCTTCTTGAAGGAACGCCTCGAGGGTTTTGCCCGCGGGATCCGTGAACCGGAGCGTGACCTCCGGGGAGAGCGCTCCCGACAACAACCGGCTGCCGAGGCAACCGATGCCGAACCGCGTCGGTTCTTCCGCGGTGAAAACGATCAGCTCCAAGGAGCGCCGCGGTTGGAATCCCGCCGACTGGAGCCACTCGATCGCCAACAAGCCGCCGAGCACACCCACGGTCCCGTCGTATCGGCCCGCGTTGGGGATGGCGTCCAAGTGGGATCCGGTGCCCACCGGCGCAAGGCGCGCCTCCGTACCGGGCCACCGCGCGAAAATATTGCCCACGGCGTCGGTGCGGACCTCCAGTCCCCGTTCCCGGCAGCGCCGCTCGACCAACGCCTTGGCGGCTCGGTCGGCGTCGGAAAACAAGACGCGGGTGACGGCCGGGGCGGGCACCTCGGAAATGGCCGCCAATTCGTCGATGCCGTCCGCCAAGCGGGACCGGAGATCGGGAAAGGGGGGGAGAGGTTGGGGATTTCTCGTCTCTGGTCCCTGGTTTCTGGTTTGCAAACGTTTGGTGTTCAGGGCTTGCCGTTTGCCGTCTGCCGTTAGGCAAGGTCGAGCTTGGGACCGTTGTGTCGGAAACAACCGGAGACAAGAAACCAAAGGCAAGGAACCCGCAACGCCTTTCCTCCTCGCCAACCGCAGACGCTAAACGCCAAACATCAAACGTTAAACATTGAACGCCCTCCCCGTCTAAACCGCCTCCCGCAAGGCGCGGATCACCGGCAGGTTGGCCGCTTGCCAAGCCGGCCAGAGTCCGCCCAAGAACGCGGCCGGCAGCAAGAGAAACGGCGTCAGGGCCAACTGCTCCCAAGGAAACTGCAGCGGGACTGTCCAACCGAAGAAGGCTTTGTTGATGACTTCGGTAAGCACCACCGCCAAGGCGCAGCCGGCAACCAGCCCGAGCGCCAGGGCGACGCCGCTGAGCAGGGTCGCCTCGGCAAGCATGAGCGAAGCGACCTGGGTCCGGGATGCCCCGAGCGACCGGATGACGGCCAACTCGCGTTCGCGCTCCTTGGCGATGACCGTGAGATTGAGCACGATGCCGATGAGGGCGACCAGCAGCGCGACAAACCGCAGCGCGTACGTCACCCCGAAGGTCTGGTTGAAGATCTCCCCGACCAACCGGCGCAGGTTCGCGTTGGACCGCAGTTCATAGAACTTGGCCCGCGGCTCGGTTCGACGCACGGCGTCCATCAGCGCGTCGACGTCGGTACCGGGCCGGAGATAAAGCGCCACCGAATTGACGGCGGGATCGTGCCAGTACCGCTCGTAATTCGGGCGCGCCATAAGCATGACGCCAGCGTCGCGGGTGTAATCGTAAAAGACGCCGCCGACCCGGAACGGGCGCGGACCTCCGGGCGTCAACAACTCCAAATTTTCACCGTCGCGCAAGCGAAGCCGGCGGGCGAGCGGTTCCGACACGAGAACCGTGTCGGGTTCGAAAAAGCGCGCGAATTTTGCGGAGTCGTTGCCGCCCACAAACTCCGGCCGACTCCGGGGTGAGCCGACCACCACGCCGAGCGCCACGGGCTGGCCATTGGCGGTGACGTTGGCGTCCCGGTAAGTGTCCACCGACTCGACCTCAGGCAGGTGGCGGAGCCGCTCGAGGAAGTCGGGCGCGACCGCGCTGCCGAATCCGACCACCTCGTTCTCCGCGGGTGTGACGAACACATCGGCGACCAAGCGGCGTTGCACCCAGCGGTCGACCGCGGAACGGAACGAAAAAATCATCACGGAAACACTCACGAGCATCGCCACCGCGGCGGCCAACGCGGCGATGGTAACGGCGTGATGCCCGACGGAACGGGAGAGGTTGCGGGAGGCGATCCGCCAAACGTGGAAGCGACGGAGGGCGCCGGCGAAGAGACGCGCGCTCGCGGCCGTGACGGGCGGAGAGAGGGCGCAAAAACCGGTTAGGGTAAACAGGGCGCAGCCGAAGCCGGCGAGACGGTTCCAAGAAAAAGCCAAACCGGCACACCCGGCCGCCAAAGCGAGCGAAGCCGCGCTCAGCCCGACCCAAGCGAAACGTCCCTGCCGCCGGCGCGTGGCCGGCGCCGCACCCGGGTGCAGGGCTTCGAGCGTGGGCAACCGGGCCGCGGCATCCGCCGGCAACCACGCCCCGAGCAGGGCGGAGCCGACGCCAAGCGCCAACACGCAGGGCACCTCCCAAAGGGGGACGTAAAGGCGCTCGATGGAAGTGAGCACGTAAAGGTTGGAGATGGTGCGGCCCACGGAGCGCACCAAAGCCTGCGCCAAAAAGATGCCGAGCACGCAACCGAGGATCCCGCCCAGGGCACCGTAGAGCGCGCCTTCCCCCAAAAACAGACCGCGGACCAAAGCCGGCGAGGCGCCGACGGCCCGCAACAGGCCGATCTCGGGGCGGCGCCGAACGGCTGAGGCCGTCACGGTGTTGTAGATGAGGAAGACACCCACGAGCAGGGAGACCATGCTCATGGCCGTAAGGTTCAGCTGAAAACCGCTGAGGAGGTTGGCGATCTGGGCGCTGCGCTGCTCAGGCGAGCGTACACTGGCGTCTTTCGGCAGAACCGCCGCCAGCGCGGCGACGGTCGGTTCCGGATGCCGAGGGTCGGCCAGACGGAAGAGCACGGCCGACAACCCGTTCGGTTGCCCGAAGAGGGCTTGCGCCCAACCGAGGTCCATGGCCGCAAAACGGGGGTCGGCGTCGCCCACGTCCAAAAAGAAGGAAGCGCGCAGCGTCACCTCCCGATCGCCCACCACTGCGCGGAAAGCGTCTCCCGGGCGTAGGCCGTGCCGGTCGGCGAACGTGCGGCTGATCGCCACGGCGGACGGGTCCCCAAACCAACGGTCGGCGTCGAAGTTCCCCTCGGTCCCACCCGCCTGGAACGGGGCGCGGTCGCCCCCGGCAAGCTTGAAGGTTTCGAACGGCCCGTTGGTGAACGGGTCCACCCCAAAGATGTGCAGATATTCGCCGGGAAAATCCGGCAGGGTCACCAAGCCTTCGAGGAGCGGCGTGGCGGCGGTGCAGCCAGGGAAGTTTCTCAAGCGCGGCCACAAATCCGCCGGCAGCCGGCCGCGCGCTTCCAAATGGGCGCGCCCGGCGACCACGTCCACGCCGGCTTCAAACGAGTGCGTGGCGCTGCTGTTGACGATCTGCACCGCCAGGAAAACCGCAGCCCCAAGGGCCACGCTGCCCACGTTGACTGCGGCAAGCCCACGGTGCCGGAGGGCGTAGCGCACCACGTGCTGGTGTAAAAGCGTGATGGCGCGCGCGAATCCCATGGTCACTTCTCCTTACGGCCGAACGCCCGGTGCGGATGGGGAGGGATGACAAATGACAAAGGTCAAACGAAAAGCCGCGTTCAAGACCAAGGATCGGTAAGGCAAGGCGAGAGACGAGACGCCGCCAGGGTCGGAGCGGAGCGCGGGCGTCCCGCCCGTTCCGGGACCGGGGTAGGACGGACGCCGCCTGGGACCGTTCAAGCCCTGGTCAGACGGGGCGTCGAACCTACCCCGCCGCACGCCAGGACCATCCTGCGATGTCCCCCGCCGCCAACTGGAAGCCGCGAAGCCCAGAAACCGTTCACCGGTCGTCGCGGGCGTCAGCGCCCCTCGACCACCGTTCCCGCTCCGCGTCGAACGCCCGCTGCTGTTTTTCTTTGAAACGCGCCGCATCGTCTCCAATCCCCTGCAAAAACCGCTCGTACTCGGCGTACACTAAGGTCGATCTTTCTGTGGGAATCCGCCACTTGCCGGCCGCAAACCCCTCGCGCAGGCTCAGCAACTCCTCACCCGAGACCGGGTAAAACCGGATTTGGTCGAAGAAGCGGAGCAACCAAGGCGGCTCTCCGACGGATGACGCCGGCGACGAACGCCAGACCTGGGTGGTGCGCCCGACGAACTGGTAACCACCCGGTCCCTCCATGCCGTAAATGCAAAGGTACGCCCCCCCGATCCCGACGGCGTTCTGGGGTGTCCAAGTCCGCGCGGGATTGTACTTCGTCGTGACCAACCGGTGCCGCGGGTCCAGAGGCGTGGCCACGGGCGCACCCAAGTAGACGTCGCCAAGCCCGAGAACCAAGTAGGACGCGTCGTAGACGATCTGGCGGACCTCATCCACCGAGGCCAGACCATTCACCCGGCGGATGAACTCCGTGTTACTCGGGCACCACGGCGCGTCGGCGCGCACCGTCTGCATGTAACGCCGGATGGCCGTGAGCGTCGCCTCGTCCTCCCACGACAACGGCAGGTGCAGGATGCGGCTGGGCACGCTCACTTCGCGCAGGGCCGGCAGGTCCGGCTCGGCCGACGCAACCAGATCCAGGGTCTGCGTCAAGGAGACCCGGGCAGGGTCGAAGTGCACCTGCAACGTGCGGATGCCGGGCGTCAGGTCGAGGAAGCCGTCCACCTTGCGCCGCTCGAGGTGTTGGTGCAGGGCGTGCACCCGGAACCGGAGCCCCAGGTCGAGGCGCGGCGGCCCGTACTCGATCAAGAGGTGGCGGTGGCCGGGCCGCCGGGTGGCGATTTCCGGCCGTTCCCGTTGCGCCGGGGTGCGGTGGGGGGCGGCGCTTTCCGGCAGTGGGTCGCGACACGGTCGGCGCGACCGTGTCGGGTACAAAGTGGCAAGCTCCTGCGCCTGCGACACCCGGAGCGCCTCAGCCTCGGCCGGCGGGAGGGCTTTGAACCGCACGCGGTCGCCGGGCCCGAGTTGGCCAAGTTTCCAGAGTTCAGCTCCCGCCACGACCGCGGGACAGACAAAGCCGCCCAGGCTCGGGCCATCCGGCCCGAGCAGGATGGGCATGTCGCCGGTAAAATCGACGGAGCCGACGGCATAGGCGTTGTCGTGGATGTTGGAGGGATGCAGGCCCGCTTCCCCACCATCCGGGCGGGCCCACCGGGGTTTTGGCCCGAGCAGGCGCACGCCGGTGCGGTCGGAGTTGTGGTGCACCGTCCAAGAAGTTGAAAAGAACATCTCGACGTCCCCTTCCGTGAAGAAGTCAGGTGCGCCGTGCGGACCGTAAAGGACGCCGATCTCCCAATCGTGGGTCATGATTGGGCGGACCGGCACCGGCAATTCCGCGCCAGCCGCGGCCTTTAAAGGATCCGGGCACAGCGGCAACTCATCCCCAGTCCGCAAGGCGCGCCCGCGGTGGCCACCCAAGCCCCCCAAGGCGAAGGTCGCCGCGCTCCCCAGATAGGGTGCCACGTCGAACCCGCCCGACACGCAAAGGTAAGCCCGCGCCCCAGGTCCGGCAGGACGGCCGATCCGCAAGGTCTGGCCGGGACGGACCGGTACGACGGTCCAGAAAGGGATCCTTACCCCGTCCAAGGAGGCGTCCATGCGGGCGCCCGTCAAGCAAATCGCGAGGGCCGCGTGGAAGCGGAGTTGGGGTCCGGCGAGCGTGATTTCGAGGCCGGGCGCCGACTCCTCGTTGCGCAACAAGCGGTTCGCCAAACGGAATGAAAGGGCGTCCATCGGTCCGGAAGGGGGCACGCCCACGGCCCAGTACCCGACCCGGCCCGGGAAGTCTTGGATGGTGGTCTGCAGGCCGGCCTGCAACACCTCAACGTGCCGGTGGGGGCAGGCAGCGGCTTGGTGAGGCATGGACCCAGGTTGCCGCGCGGTTTGGAAGGTCATGCCGCTTTCCAGATCAGGAGGCGAACGGGGGTCGGGTTGTAGGCGTTGCAGGGGTTGTTGAGTTGGGGACAGTTCGAGATCAGGCAGATGACGTCGGTCTCCGCCCGCATCTCCACATAACGTCCGCGGCCGGAAACGCCATCCTCGAAGGTGAGCCCGCCATCCGGAGTAACCGGCACGTTCATAAAAAAGTTGATGTTGTGGGTCAGGTCCGCCGTGGAGAAACCCTGACCCCAGCGCGCGAGGGTGAGCAGGAAAGTGTCGCGGCAATTGTGCATCGCGCGTTTGTCGAGCGCGTACCGGACTTGGTTGCTCTCAGCGGCGCACGCCCCGCCGAGCGTGTCGTGCCGGCCGCACGTGTCGGCGACGATCGTCAGCAGCACGTTGCCCTCGCTCGACACGAGCGCAGTGCCGGCGGTCAGGTAGACGGACCCGTTTTCGCGAATCGTGTTTTGCGCGCTGTAACGGTCGGTCCGATCTCGGGCGTTGTAGAACAGGGTATCAACCGCTTGATTGCCTTCGAGGTCGACGATCCGAAACGTTTCTCCGCGCCGGATGAGGTGCATCCAGCCTTCCCCGGAGGGGAGCACTTGGTCAAGGGCGGCGTCCTCCGGCCGGAGGCGGCTCTCGGTGTATCGGAGTGTGGTCATGGCCTTAGGAGAAAAGGGCTTCGGTCAGCTGAAAACCGCGCCCGTTTTCCGGGCAGGCATTGCGGCAAGGTTCGTCTGCGGACGGGGGCGGTCCCGGAAAGGTCTCGAGCGTCACCGGGCGGTAAACCATCTGAGGATCCATCGGATGCGGGCAAGCGTTCAAGACCGCGAGCGCGTTGACCTCGGCCCGCAGTTCTACGGTGGCTCCGGGGGTACTGTGGCCGTGCACAAAACCCAAGGTTCCGGCATCGTCGACGACCACCTTGCTGAACAGGTTGAGGTTCGCGAGTAGCGCCTCCTTGCCGAGACCCCATTTACCGAGTTCGATCAGGAACGCGTCACGCGCGTTCCGGAAGTAGTCGTTCCGATGCTCTTGGTAAGACGACGGGCCGAGCCGACGACGGACCAGCGCGACATCGGAGTGACCGCCCAAGGGGTCGTGCCAGCCGCAGCGGTCGGCGACGATCGACGCCAACACGTGCCCGAGGTCCGAATAGAGGACGTTGCCTTCGGTCAATCTGACCGTGTGCTGTGCCTTGAGCGTGTCCGGGAGGTTCAACCGGTCGAGCAGATGATCCCGATTAAAGAGGAGCAGACCGACGTTGGCCCCACCGTCGACGTCAGTCACGCGCAGGCGGTGGTGACGGCGGAGCACACCGGACCACATGGCGCCCCGTTCGAGACGGACCGGGGCGAACGCCGCGGCGGTCGCAGGTGAGGGAGTCGTCATGGGGCCACCTCCTTGGGGTCTCGAGGTTGGCGCCGGGCTTTCCCATGCCCGTCGGAAGAAGGGGGCCGGTTGTCGAGAGTGCGGGGGTGGAGCGGCGGCAGGACCGTGCTGGTCAACGTCAGTTTACCAGTTTGCACCCCTTTGAGGGCGCTCAACCGGTCCACCAACCGGTGCAGCACCGCCACGGGTCCTTGCACGAGCAGCACCTCCATGCGGTGATCGTTTTCCAACTGGACGTGCAAAGAGCTGATCACCTCTTTGAGAAAGGTGCGCTCGAGGCTGGCGAGCCGGCCAAGCAGGTTGCCGTGCGTTTGCCGATAGACCACCGTGATGGTGCCGGCCATAACGCCGTCGCCCTGAGCTTCACGACGGTCGGTGGCAAATTGCGTCACCATGTCAGCCACGGCCTTGGACCGGCTCCGGAGGCCGCGGTCGGCGGCCAACTGATCCAAGGCGCGGTAGACCGGTTCCGGCAACGACACGCTGATCCGACGCACCTTGCGGGAGGGAGGGTTGGTTAACATGAGTCATTCGACGTCGTCGCCCACCCTCGTCAGGCGCGGCAGCGGCAGGTCTTCCACAGGAGTGACCGCGACGGGGTGAATGAGTTCTTCCAAGCGCCGGCGCGTCGCCAGAAACTCCGGCGTCAGACCTTGGGCGACGGTGCGGGGCCGCGGGACGGGAACTTCGAGCAGATCGGCCAACCGACCGGGGTGGGCGCGCAACACCAGGATCCGGTCCGCCAAGAGGGTCGCCTCGTCGAGGTCGTGGGTGATGAAGACAATCGTGACGTCGACGTTGCGCCAGATCTGCAGCAGGTGCGTTTGCATCTGGGCGCGCGTCTGGGCGTCAAGCGCGCCGAAGGGTTCGTCCATCAGCAAGACGCGAGGTTGGTTGGCGAGCGCGCGCGCGATCGCCACCCGCTGCTTCATGCCGCCCGAAAGTTCGTGCGGGTAGGCGTTCACGAAACGCGAAAGGCCGACAAGGTCGACCCACTGACGCGCTTCCGGCTCCGCTTCCTGGGCGCTGCGTCCCGAAGCCCGCAAACCGAACATCACGTTGCCTTTCACGGTCAGCCACGGAAAAAGGGTGTAACCCTGAAACACCATGCCGCGGTCCCGGCCCGGGCCCCGCACGATCTCCCCGTCGAGCAGCACCTCGCCGGAGGTGGGTTCCTCCAGGCCGGCCAAGATCCGGGCAAGCGTCGATTTGCCGCAGCCCGACGGCCCGACCACGCACAGGAATTCCCGGCGGTGGACGGAAAAATTGAGCCGCTCCAGGGCCACCGTCTCCCCATCGGCCGTCGTGAAACGTTTGGTCAGGTCGCACACCTCCAAAACCACGGGCCGTGCCCGCAGTCGGGCGAACCGTGCGGCCACCTCCGGCGATTGACGTTGGTAATCGGGAAGATTCGCCGCCGTCATTTCGATAGGACGACCCCTTCGCCACGGCTGGGGGCGCCCAAGGTAAGCGGCATCTCCGGGGCGGAGAGATCGTGCCGGCGCTTTCGGGTCCGTCGTACCCGGCGCGTGTAGGGGAAAAGGTGGCCGCGTAACCAGCCAAGGAACTGGTCGGTGCCGAACCCGACGATGCCGATCAGCCCGATGACGGGGTAAACGTTTTCAAAGTTGCGCCAACGCCCTTGGGTTTCGATGAATTCGGTCAACCCCGTCTTCACCCCGACCAACTCGGCAATCACCAACCAAGTCCAAGACCAGCCGAGGAGGATGCGCAGGTCGTTGTAAAGGTCAGGCAGGATTCCAGGTACCACCACTTGGGTGAAAATCTGCCGGCCTTTGGCGCCAAGGGTTTGCGCTGCCTCGACCAGCGCGCGGTCCAGTTGGCGGGTGGTCTTTGCCACCACCAAGATCATTTGGAAAAGCGTCCCAAGCACGACCAAGGCGATCTTGGGTTCATCTCGCGCGGCAAAAATCGCCACCAACAGCGTGCTGAAGGCGGGTGCCGGCATGTACCGGAAGAAGTCGACGAACGGTTCGCACAGCCGTGCGGCCGCCGGGTGGGTGCCGCACGCCACGCCGAGAGGTACGCCGATGACGCAGCTGATCAAAAACCCGGACAGGATGATGCGCACGGAGGTGCCCAACCGGTCCCACAGCGAAGGTTTGCCGGGTTCTGCGGGCGCGGTGAAGATGCGCCAACCAGCGCGCAGCACCTCGTCGGGGCTCGGCAGAAAGTCGGGGTTGGAGAGGCGTCCTTGCGGGACGAGGCTCAGCAAGGGCCGGGTGGGCAGTTTGCGCGCGTCGAACACCGGGCTTTCGCGTGACAGCAGCTCCCAATTGTGCCGGAGGATGGCAAGGTTTTCGGGGCTGAGCGCCGGGTCACCACCCGCAGGGAAGATCCCGTCAGCGACTCTTCCGGTGATCTCATAAAGCTTGGCGTCGTTTTCGCGATCGGGTGGCGACAACCATCCGTTCGCCACCGCCAGTGGGCCGAGTTGGCGCAGTTTTTTCTGGTTGTCGCGCCTGACCAGCAGGCCACCCGTACCCTCGGGCGCCTGCAGGAGGGCGGCGTTCTCGGCGCGGATCGCCTGTTGAAATTCCGGCAGAAATTGGCGACTGACACGGTCGCCCGCCGTGTAGACGGTCGTCACGTTGGCGCGTTCGGCGGAGACGTCCAATTTGACGTCCGGATGCCAGATCCAAGGGACGTAACTGATCAAGACCCACGCTAGTAACGGCAACACGAACGACAGGGCCGTGAGCGCCAACGCGCCGCCCGGCCTGATCTCCCGACCGAAATGAAGTGCCGAGCCTTGTTGCTGCCTCCGTCTCAAGGTTGCGCGCGCAACCATGGCGTCCTCCTTAACTCCCGCGAGCCGCCGTCAATGGGTGGACCGGGTGGCGGTGGCGGGTCCCGTCCGCCCCGCCTCGACGGTCAGGCTAGGGTCGAGGTAGGCGTCGACCTCGGCGGGCGTTTTGTAAACCCCACTCTTCACGTTGAAACCGTCCACGACCTTGCTGGAACCATAGATCGAGTCGAGGCCCATCCCTTTCTTCCACTTCTCCTGCGCCTCCGGATAGGAGAGGATGTGGGTGCCGCGGAAGAACGGTTCGTACTCCTCGGGCTTCACGTTGACCCGCGCCGCCAAGATGCGGAGCGCCTCGTCCAGGTTGGCCGGATCATTGAGGTAATCGACGATGCGGTACCAAACCTTGACCACTTTGACCCATTCCGCCCGCCGTTTCTCCAAACTCTCGCGGGCCACGTACAAACCGTCGTAGATGAGGCCCGGAACGTTGGCCGAGGTGTAGATCGGTTCGGAGCCGGCAACCGTCTTGAGGGCCTGCCCCGAATTGGGCTGCCACGCCGCCACCGCGTCGACCGCGCCGGAAGCGAGCACCTGCGGCGTCTCGTTGGTCGGCGTGTTCACCAGCTGCACGTCGCCGTCGGTCAGCCCGTTTGCTTCGAGCGCCTTCAGCAGAAGCAGGTGATCGACCAACCCGATCTCGACCCCGACCTTTTTGCCCCGCAGATCTTTGACCGAAGCGACGCCGCGACGTGCGACGATCATGTCGTTG
>CAXUNV010000127.1:0-10621 GCA_964252355.1 uncultured Chthoniobacterales bacterium
CCGGCCCTTGGCTTTGTTCGGGCCGGGGGGGTACTCCCCCCCTCGTAAGCGGGCCCGCGCTCGCAACCGGGCCCGCGTCTCACGGTAGACGAGCGGCATTTTTTATTGAAACTGCACGCCGATCCCGGCGTCGCCGCCCATGAAGAAGGAGAACGCCGTGTTCATGATCAGAGGCGAAGCCACCAAGCCAAGGCCTTTGATCAACTCCCACTTCCATTCACCGTTGCTCTTGTCCATGATGATGCCGCGGATGATCATGACGATGCCGACCGGGATGACGATCAACATGATCAGGCCCTGACCTTGGGCGAGCTGGGTCCGGAGCGCGGCGATGCCCCCCTGGCCGGCCGCCCCCGCTGCCGCCGCCGGCAGCTCGCTCAACAGGTAAGCCATGCCGACCGCGGCCCACTTCGCCAGCGCCCGCCCGGAGGACGCCCGACGCAAATGAGCGAGGACCTGCGACGCCACGGTGGCCAGCGTCTGCCACCAAACGGCCAGGATGGCTGGGAGATGACGTCCGGCCGAAAGCGGCACGACGTTTCGACCGGCGGAAAGGTAGGTGTTTTGCTGATACTTCATGTCTCTCGTTGGTTGTTAGTTTATTTGATAGGTGTTTTGCCCACCCGCCGTCTTTCGGCATGGGGCCGCACACCGTTGGAACGCGAAGAATGACGGGACACCACGAGGTTATTGGCGAAGGCTGAACTTTTTTCGGGAGATAGGTGGTCGCAGGGAATGGGGCGAGGTCGATCGCCGGTGCACTCACAAAGATTCCCGTTGCCATCCGGTGCGGTCACCGTTCTCAACAAGGGGATCAAATCCTGCGGCGGCCAGCTGGTCTTGCCCGCAAAATCCTAACCACCCGGTCGCTCGTTATGATTCGTTACACGGACGTTTGCCGCCTCCTTGCCAACCCGCACGGCGGCCTCGCCGTCGTCGTTGCCCTCGCGATCCTCGCTGCCGTTTTCGCTTGGCAGAGCAAGGGTCGTCGGATGCCTCGGCGGGGCGGACCGCCCAGAAAATTTCCGCCGTTCCTCCGCAGCCCGGCACTCTGGGGCATGGTGGCGGCCGCCGGAATCCTCACGTGGTTTTTCTGGCCGGTCCTTTCCGCGTGGACACTCCTGTTCTGGGCTTTTCCCCTCCTCAGCGTCTGCCTCGACGGGGGATCAGGCGACGAGATTGTCTGCTCCCTTGCCGGTTACCGATGGTCGATCAACGATTTCTGCCGTGGTTGGTTGATCACGGGTGACACCGGCTCGGGCAAGACGTTCGCCTTACGCAAGGTGATGCACCAAGTCTTTGCCAGAACCAAGCAGCGCCCTTGGGGCGGTCTGCTGATCGACGAGAAAGGCGACGAAGTGAAAGCTTTGGTCGAGATCGCCGCCCGCCACGGCAGGTCACAAGACGTCTTCCTTCTCGAGACGCGGCCCGATGACGCGCCGGCCGATTGGCAACCGAAGGAACGTTTCAACCTGCTTTCCGACCTCCGCATCCCCTCGTCCACCTACGCCAAGGCGCTCGTGGACACCGCCGCGATGACGGGCGGCAAGGAAGGCGAACAGGCGTTCTTCCGCAACCAATCGCTCATCAACATCGGCGAAGGGATCGAACTTCTGCGGGTGATGGGCCGCGTCCCCACGGTCTCCGACCTGCTGGAAGTGCTGCGTTACCGCGACATCCTCAACGGCTGCCTGCGGGAGGTCGAAAGCAAAGCCCAGGCCCAACCCCAAAGCGAGGGGGCGGCCACCGCCGCCCGAGTGGTCAACCATTTCCGAAACAGCTTCCTCCGGCAGCCGGAAGAACAGCTTGGGGGCATCATCTCCACGATTGAGACCTTCCTGCTTTTCTTTACCAAACCCGAGATCGCGGAGGTTTTCTGCACGGCGGAAAACACGTTCGACTTCGACATGATCGAACACGGCGGCATCATCGCCGTCTCCATGCCTCAGAAACTCTCGGTCGAACGTCGCTACCTCAACTGCTTGCTGAAACTCCTCTACTACCAACACGTTCGTCAGCGGTTCCGGGTCAAAGACAAATCTAAGTTGAACCTTCTGGTGTTGTGGCAAGACGAGGTGCAACGGTTCATCTCCGAAGCCGACGGCGACGTTGACATCATGCGCTCGGCGCGCGGCACCTCCGTCATGGCGACGCAATCGAAGATGTCGCTCTTCCCACCCCTGGGCGGCAAAGAGAAAGCCCAGGTCACCATCCTCAACCTGCGCAACCGCATCATGTTCACCGCCGCAGACAAAGATTGCGGCGAACTCAGCGCCGACCTGCTCGGGAAGCGACAGGAATGGAAAAGGTCCATTTCGAGCGGCAAGGGCGGCCGGAACACCAGCCGGTCGGAAGAGGAGAATTATTGGATCCGGCCCGCGGAGTTCATGACCTTGCCCAAATTCCACGCGGTGCTGCGGCACGCGTCGGGCCGTTGGAAACGTTGCTTGGTGACGCCGGTCGACAACCGCAACCGCGTGCCGCGTTGGTTTAAGAAGGGCCAGTACTGAGGGAGAAAGCCGCCCCGACGCAAGGATGCGTGAGGCGTGTTTCTCCCGGCGTCGTTCAAAGGGGGTGAGTCGATCGGTTCCTACCCAAGGGGGTTACCGAAGCCAAGCCACTTAACCATTCCAGAAACACCGATGAAAGCGTTCGCCCTTGCTACTGCCTGTTTGTCCGCCGTTTGCCTATCCTCGGCCACCGCCGCTGGACCCGCCCCACGCCCCCTCTCGTCGGTGACGGGTGAAGTCCTCGATCTGGTCTGCTACTTGGATCACGGGGCTTCTGGCCCGGCGCACGCCGGGTGCGCCGGCCATTGCATTGAGCACGGTTCGCCCGTCGGGCTGAAAGGGACCGACCGCCGGACCTACGTCATCGTCGGCGAGCCCGCCACGCTCGCCAAAACCTTCGGCCCGTTGGCGGCCAAGAACGTCACCCTACGAGGGGAGGTCCTGCACCGCGACGGGCTCAACATGATCCGCAATTTCGAAGTGGTGAACCCTTGACTGCGGGCGGGGATTCGGGGACTCAGCGCCGGATTAGCCCCTGCTCCCTAGGTCGGTCAGCAACTCGCCCCGAAGGGGCCGGAGAGCAAAGCCCAGGGTTCACCCTGGGTGAGGTTTTAGGGAGCGACCCAGCCCTGAAAGGGCGGAAGAGGTGTTGACCACGCTCCGCCGCCCCCTCAGGGCTCATCTCTCCTGTTGATGTCACCCAGGGTGAACCCTGGGCTGTGCTCTCAAACCCCTCCGGGGTAACTAGGTCCAAGCCCTGGACTCTGCTCCCCGGCCCCCCCGGGCGGAACGTCGCGGCGGCCCCGGGCTCCGCGCCTTGTCACGAACCCGCCGAGCGTCCCGGCAGCAAGCGCGTGTTTTCCAGGACGCTCATCCCGTTCTTCTCCACCAAGCGTCCTCTCACCGTCACCGTTTGCGCCGCGTATTGCGCCAATTCTTGGTTCAGCGTGTTGTGCTTGGGTCCCGGCATCATTCCGCCATTCGCGACGTCGCCGACCAGCAGGTACGTCTTCCCATCGGCGGTCTTGATCCCCACCGGCAATCCACTGGCGATGCAGCGCTTGGCGCACTCCACGTGGCCCGGCCCACTCCCGCCGTCGTCGTAGTAGCAGGCCAAGTCGATGACTTCGCCCGTCAGTTCAGCCAGCTTGCCCGAGCCGGCATCCGCCCCCGATGCATGCGTCCAAAGCTCCGTGGAGAGCCTGCCCGCCGTCCAACCCACGACCATGACCGCCGCGAGCGCGGCCAGTGCCCCTTGGGGGCGCACCAGCAGCCCTAAAAAACGGTTCAACCAGCCCGTCCGCGAAGGTGCCGCTTTCTCCCGCGCGATCTTCGACCAGACGCGGAATTGGAAGTCGCCCGGAAGCGGCGGCCCGGGCTGCTGCGCCGCCCTCCGGAGGGCTTCCTCTAACTCTGATTCGTTCATTTCGACATCTACTGGAACGATGGCTGGGAACAGACGCCTCAGCTTATTTTTACATTTTCGAAAAGGAGGGTCAAACCTGAGGCGTTTGCGGACCATCGCCCGCCCCTGCGGGTTCCCCTCGATGTTTCGGTCGGCCCCGTCCCGATCCCAAAACCCCTTAAAAACCGGCCTTGGTCATGTACTCCACCAACAGCTTGCGCGCGCGGTACACCCGCATGCCGACCGCCTTCTGCGTCATGCCCAGCATGCTGGCAGCTTCGGCTTGAGAAAAGCCTTCTAGGGCGGTGAGCACCAGGGGTTCACGCAAGTCCG
The DNA here is from genome assembly GCA_964252355.1 of uncultured Chthoniobacterales bacterium. Lineage (GTDB taxonomy): Bacteria > Verrucomicrobiota > Verrucomicrobiia > Chthoniobacterales > JAFAMB01 > CAXUNV01. The sequence continues at coordinate 4,249 of CAXUNV010000127.1, forward strand.
GAGGCAACTGCGCCAGGGCTGCCTCCAAACCCGCCAATTCTTCCCTCCGCTCCGCCTGCAGGTCTGGCCCGCGCGCAGCCGGGGCGGCGAGGCGATGGGCCAAACTTTCCCCAAGCGGGTCCGCGGCGTCGGCCGACACCGTCTGGCGGGCATTTCGCTGGGCACGGCTCCTCGCATGATCCCGGCAGAGGTTGAGGGCGATGTGGTAGAGCCAAGTGCGGAATCGCGCCGTCGGTTGGAAACGGCCGATGCCGAAGTAGGCGCGCGCAAACGTGTCGGTCGTCAGTTCCAGCGCATCCGCCTCGTTGGGCACGTGGCGGGTCACGAAGCGAAAGACGCCGTCTTGGTGACGCTCCATGATGGTGCCGAGAGCCGTCTGGTCTCCACCCTGCAAGGCCCGCACCAAGTGGAGGTCAGGATCCGTTTCGTCCATGCCGGATCAAGCGTCCGCGGTTCTCGCGCGGGCCGAAGACGCGCGTCTGGCGTGCTTGAATACAAAAACCTTCATGGGGCGTCTGGACCGCGTCCCTGCGGTACGGCATGGCCCGTCGGCGTTATCCAGTGATAGCTGATGAAGGCCAAATGGCAAAGGCCAAAGGTCAGGACAAGGATGGGCCGCGACCGCGTCCTAGGCCAAGCTGCCTCCACGAACGAACCCGAGGTTCGCCCTGGGCAACGCGCCTTCGGCCTTTGTCATCCTCCGCCCCCTTCCCCCTTTGGCCTTTGCCATTTGGCCTTTGTCATCCTACGCCCCCTTCCCCTTTGGCCTTTGTCATTTGGCCTTTGTCATCCTAAGGGTATGCCGTGACGGGAATCCGCCGCAACGGGGTGCTTCGCTCGCTGGCCGCGCTCGGCTTTTGTCTTGGGGTGGTGGCTACCGCACCGGTGCCGGCGCGGGCCCAGAACAAGTACGACGTGCTCGCCCGCACCTTGGCGCCGTACGGCGCGTTGTTCCATTCCAAGACGCCGACCAAAGCGCTCCAAGCCGAGGTTACCATCCCAGAGGGGAGCACCACCGCCGCAGCTTGGCTCCACCGCCCGCTGCGTTTGAACCTGCAGCTGCCGGACCGCCTCCGCGTCGAAACCCTTGACCCGGGCGCGCGCATCGTGGTCTGCCGCGTGGGTCAACGCCTCTGGATTTACCCAAGCGAACTCGCCGATCGCCTGATCGCGGCCGCCGGGCCACCCCAGCGTCCGGCGGTCCTCCCCGATTTTCGGCTTCCCCTTAAAGACAACCAACTCGTCCTCTTGGCCGCGCTCTTCCAAATCACGGATTTCGCGAGCGTGCGCGACGCGGAACACGAGCCAGCCTGGAGGCTCCAGTTTCACCCGGCTACCGAACTGACGGGCAGCATGGCCCCGCCGCCGTGGGACGCCGGCTTGGTGGTCCGCCAACGGGATTACGGAGTGCGTCAAATTACCGTCCGCGCGCCCGAATGGTCGGGTCGGCTGGACGTCGCCAGCACACGGTTTCTCCCCGCATTGCCCCCGGAACTGTGGGTGCCGGGACCTGCGGAGGCGTCGGGAGTCCGCGAGATTCCGGCGGACCGCTTGGACGGGGTGCTCGCCGCACTGCCCAACGCTCCCTATCCCCCATGAAATCCGGGTTCATCGAAAAACTGGTCGAACGCATCCGCCGGGTTCAGCCGGAGGACCTGCAGAATTACCTGGTGCGACTAGCCCAGGAGAAAGGGTTTTTGGAACGCATTTTCGACGCCCTCCAAGAAGGCGTCGTCGTGACGGACGTTGCTGGCAAGGTCCAGTTCGTGAACGCGGCGGCCGAAAGCCTCTTCGGCATTGCCGACGAAAACGTCCTCGGGCGGCCGCTGACCGATGTCCTGCGCGGCCTCGACTGGTCGTCGCTCCGCTCGACCGACGGCACCGTGAACCGCGACCTGGAGATCTTTTACCCGCACCACCGGTTCCTCAACGTCTACGCGGCGCCGCTCCACCTCGACAACGCCGTGGCCGGCACCGGGACCGCCCGGCAAACCCTCGTCGGGCACGCACTCATCCTGCGCAACATCACCGAGGAGCGCCGGACGGCCGAGCGCACGATCGAAAGCGAGAAACTCTCCGCCCTGACCCTGCTGGCAGCCGGCGTCGCCCACGAGATCGGCAACCCCCTCAACTCGCTCAATATCCACCTGCAGCTCATCGACCGGAAACTTCGGCGCGCCCCGGACGACGTTCGCGAGAGCATTGGCGAACTGCTGGATGTGGCCAAAGGCGAGATCGCCCGACTCGACTCCATCATCCACCAGTTCCTGCGCGCCATCCGTCCGAGCACCCCGCAGTTTGCACCGACGGACCTCAACGAACTCATCCAAGAATCGGTGAGCTTTCTCCAGCCCGAGATCCGTGACCGCGACATCCTCGTCGAACTGGAGCTGAGCCCAAACCTGTCGCGCACCGACGTCGACCGCGACCAGCTCAAACAGGCGTTCTACAACGTCATTAAAAACGCGTTCCAGGCCATGCGGACCGGCGGCATCCTGCACATCCGTTCCTGGGTCGACGACGCGTACGTCTCCGTTTCCTTCTCCGACACCGGCGGCGGCATTTCGAACGAGAACATGCGCCAGCTCTTCCGGCCTTACCACACCACCAAGGCAAACGGTTCCGGGCTCGGCTTGCTCATCGTCCGCCGGATCGTCCGGGAACACGGCGGCGAGATCGAGATCGAGAGCAACGAGGGCAAGGGCGTTCGGGTCACCATCCACCTGCCCCACGGGGAGAAGCGGACCCGGCTGCTCGAAGGATAAATTGCAGCAACGGTACCAATGGCAGCAATTGCACCAATGAAGCGGGTACGAGCAGTGGCGGCGGTCGGTCAATTGCTGCCATGGGTGCAGGGTAGGCACGGACGGCACCGCGTTTATCACCTTCCGGGAAGAACTCGCGCCGGCCACCGTCAGTCCCATTGGTGCGATTGATGCCATTGCTACCATTGTTCCAATTTCTTCCCCATGCAGGGCACCATCCTCATCGTCGACGACGAGAAGCATACCCGCGAAGGGCTGCGCCGTTCTTTCGACGAGAACTTCGACGTCTACACGGCGAGCAACGCCGAGGAGGCCATGAACGTCTTGGACAACGACGTCGTCGACTTGGTCTTGACCGACCTTAGGCTCGGTGGCGACAACGGCCTGCAGCTGGTCGAACGCATCCTGCGCCGGCCGCGGCCGCCCATCTGCATCCTCATGACCGCGTACGGCTCCATTGAGACCGCCGTCGAGGCGATGCGGCGCGGCGTCTACGACTTCGTCCAGAAACCCGTCAACATTGACGAGCTCGAAATCAAGATCACCCGAGCGCTCCAGGGCCGGCGCACCGAACAGGAAAACCTGCAGCTCAAGCGCCAAGTCGACGAACGGTTCGGGCTGGAAAACCTGATCGGCGAATCGCGCGCGATGCACCGGATCTACGACACCGTCCGGCAGGTTGCCGCCAGCCGCGCGACGGTGCTCATCCTCGGCGAGAGCGGCACGGGTAAAGAGCTGATCGCCCACGCCGTCCACAACCTCAGCAACCGCAACCGGGCACGTTTCGTGGCCATCAACTGCGCCGCGTTCCCACCGCAACTCATCGAAAGCGAACTTTTCGGCCACGAGAAAGGCGCGTTCACCGGCGCGACCGAACGGCGCATCGGCCGCATCGAGCAAGCGGCGGGCGGTTCCCTCTTCCTTGACGAGGTCGGCGAGATTGATGCCAACGTGCAGGTGAAACTGCTGCGGGCGTTGGACCCGGGCGTCTTCGAGCGCGTGGGCGGAAACCAAACGCTCAAAGCGGATTTCCGCCTCATCGCCGCCACCCATCGCGACTTGCCGGAGTTGGTGCGCGAGGAAAAATTCCGCGAAGACCTGTTTTACCGTCTCAACGTGGTCCAGATCCGGGTGCCGCCCCTCCGGGAACGCAAGGAAGACATCCCGCTGCTCGCGACGGCTTTCCTTAAAGAGATCAGCCAACGGGACGCCAAACCCTTCCGGCCGCTCTCGCCCGAAGCCGCCGATTGCCTGCTTCAGTACGATTGGCCCGGCAACGTGCGCGAGCTGAAAGGCGCGATCGACGCCGGCGTGACGTTGGCCACGGGCGACCGCGTCGAAGTGGAGAACCTGCCGACCACCGTGCAGGGCGGTAGTCCCGGTGCGGCCGCCGTCAATTTAGATTCTGTAAATCAAATGAATTTACATAATCACGAGGTACAGCTAATCATGCGCGCATTGAAAGAGAGCGGGGATAACCGAACCGAAGCAGCCAAGAAGTTGGGCATCAGTCGCCGCACGTTGCACCGGCGCCTGCGCGAGTTGCGGTTGCCGGACGCGCATGGCTAAAGGCACCGCCGCCCCCTTGCAAGGTTTCCTCCGCGCGTTGGAGGGCGGCAGTCTGGCTGGACCCCTGCGCCGCATCCTCACCGCGGTCGGCGTCCTCGCCCTGGCGTTCCTCTACCTCTTCGTCCAGTTCCGGGGATTGTCGACGCCCGACGGCATCGACCAAGCCCAGGTCGGGCGCCAACTGGCCACGGGCCAGGGTTACACCACCAAGGTCTACCGCCCTGCCGCCATTCACGCCCTCCAGGCGCGCCACGGTGGCACCCTGCCCGACGGCTTGCCCGAGACCTACCACGCGCCGCTCAACCCATTGGTCAACGCCGCCGCGCTCACCGTCGGGCGGGCCACCCTCGGTACGGGCGTCGACAATGCCCACCCGGTCTACGCCGCTGACCGCGTCGTCGCTGCCGCCGGAGTTCTGCTTTTCTTGGTGGCGGTGTTCTTGCACGGCCGCTTGGCCCGCCGCCTCTTCGACGTCCGCATCGCCGCGGCCGGCACCGCCTTCGTCCTGTTGGCAGACGCTTTTTGGCAGTTCTCGCTTTCGGGATTACCGCAGGCGTTGCTGCTGGCGCTGTTTGGCGGCGCCCTCACCTTTCTTCACCGCGCCTTGGAGGCGCAAACGGCGGGGCGTCGCCCGCTGCTCTCCCTCGCCCTGGTCGGGTTGCTCTTCGGCCTGATGGCGTTGGCCCAACCGCTGACCTTGTTTGTGGCCCTGGGTGCGTTCGTCTTTTGCGGGGCGCGCTTCCGGCCCCGGGCTTACGCGGCGCTCGTGCCGCCCCTCCTCTGCTTGGCAGTCCTGGTTCCGTGGTTTCTCTGGAACGCCCGGGTCAGCGGCACGCCCTTCGGCACGGCCCCGTTCGCTTGGGTGCACGACGTCATCCACACCGAGGCCGGATGGGTCCGGCGGCCCGTGCCCGACTTCGCCACCCTTAGCCCCAACCTTTTCCGACGACGTATCCAGGCCAGTTTCGTCGACCAACTCGGCGCCATGAGCACCCTGCTCGGCGGCGTGTTGGTCGCGCCACTTTTCTTTGTCGCGTTGCTGCATCGGTTCAAACGCCCGGAAACCGAGGCGTTCAAATGGGCGCTGAGCTTGATGTGGGCCGGAGCGTTTGTAGGCACGATCCTTATAGGCATGGAAACGAAGTGGTTGGATCCCAACCAGATTCACCTCCTGTTTGGGCCCGCCATGACCTTTTACGGGGCGGCCTTCCTTCTGGTCGTGCTCGGCCGGTTGCATCCCGAGGCGGCGAGACTGCGCACGGGCCTGCTCGCGGTCGTGGGCCTCGTCACGGCCCTGCCGGCGATCGTCGGCTTTCTTCCCGGCAACGCGCCCATCCATTTCCCACCCTACCTTCCGGGCGTCCTGCGGGCCTTTGAAGGATGGACCAAGCCCGACGAGGTGATCGTCTCCGACATGCCGTGGGCCGTCTCTTGGTACGGCAACCGGAAGGCGCTCTGGTTGCCCGACAAACCCGCCACCCTCAACGAATACTCGGACTACGGGACCCTGGGCGGTCCGGTTGTCATGCTCTACTTCAGCCCCCTCACGCGGGACCTGAAGTTTGCCAGCGAACTCGCCACCGGCGAGTACAGCGATTGGACCCTCTTGATTCTCGGCATCGACCGTGCCCTGGAAGGCTTCCCGTTGCGCGCTCACCTCACCCTGGCTGGGAGCCAATGCCTGCTGCTGGCCGACCGGCCCCGGTGGGAAGGGAAGTGAGGGAGACGTTGCGGGTCCCTGGTTTCTTGTCCCTGGTTGGCCACGCGAACCTGCGAGGGCTGGCTCCACAGGTGACCCGGTGGGGCGAAAACCCGGCCGGCAGGACGCAGCCGTCCTCGAGCCTGGACGCATGCCGGACGGTTTGAGCCTGCAGAAACCAGGGTGAGGCCGGATCGCCACTGGCTAGACGCAAGTGAGGACCGCGATTGAGCCGGGGACATCTCGGGTTTTCAAGGCCGTGCGGGCCGGCACCCTTCGCCCCGCGATCATCCACCGGCGACGCAGTTGCCCCCGGCGGGCCGGGTTTTCGCCCCACCGG
>CAXUNV010000128.1:0-8466 GCA_964252355.1 uncultured Chthoniobacterales bacterium
CTCCACGGCCTCGCAACCAGAGGCCAGGGACGAGAGACCAGGGACCCGCAACGTCCCTTCCCCTCGCCCCTTTGCCATTTGGCCTTTGGCCTTTGTCATTTCCCCCATCTCCAGCCACTATCGGGCGCATGTTTGCCGTTTCGGATTACCTCGACTTGGAGCAGACTGAGCACCGCGCGCTCTTTGATGGCGCTGAGCCAGTCTGGGAGGCGCTCAAAAAGATCGGCAGCTACCTGCAGTTCCGTTTGAAACCCGCGATGCATGGGCGCTTGTTGGGCCGGCCGTACGTCGGACCCACGGTCTACGTCGGTCACGGCACGGTTATCGAAAACGGGGCCACGGTGAAGGGACCGGCTTGGATCGGCAACAACTGCCAAGTGCGCAGCGGGTGCTACGTCCGCGAAAACGTCATCGTGGGTGACGGGGTCGTGCTCGGCAACTCTTGCGAATTCAAAAACTGCGTCGTCTTCAACGACGCCGAAGTGCCGCACTTCAACTACGTCGGAGATTCCGTCTTAGGTCATCGCGCGCACCTTGCGGCCGGGGTAATTTTGTCCAACGTGCGGCTCGACCGGCGCGAGGTCGCGGTGCGGCACGGCGGCGAACGCTTTCCGACGGGACTCCGTAAATTCGGGGCTGTCATCGGCGACCGGGCGGAGCTGGGTTGCAACGTCGTGGTAAGCCCGGGATCTATCATTGGCCGGGAAAGCTTGGTCTATCCGCTCACGCACGTGAGCGGCGTCGTGCCCGCGAACACGATCCTCAAGTTGCGGCAGGACGTGGTGAAAGTCCCGAGGAGTCAGGAATCCTGAAGCCGGCATCCAGCATGCCGACTTCCGGTTTCCGGTTTCCGACTTTCTGACCCCTCCCGCAGCCGCTTGTACGCCTCCTCCATCGTGGCGACCTGCCGATCGAGCGAAAAACGGCCGGCGAGCGACCGGTAGGCGGCTTCCCGGGCGCGGCCGCAGGCATCGGCGTCTTCCAAACGGGTGTGCAGAAGGTCCGCCCACGCGGTGGGCGTCGCGTCCACTGGAAGTAACAACGTTTCCTCTGCAAGTTGCGATTGTCGCTCTGCCGTGGCGACGGCGGCCGCCGGCACGCCGGACGCGAACGCTTCCAGCAGCACCATGGGCACATCCTCCAACTCGGACGTCAGGATGAAGGCATCGATTTGCCGGAAAAAACCACGCAGGGACGACACGGCGCCCGTCCAAACCACGTGCTCGGCCAGCCCGAGCTCTTGGGCGGTCGCTTGCAACTCCCGACGGCAGGGGCCGTCCCCGGCGATCACGAATCGGTAGGCCGGACGCGACCTCCGCAAGGCGGCAGCCAATTGCAGGAAACGGTCGAACCGTTTCCAGGTGACGAGCCGCCCGGCGGCGCCGATCCAGCGCGCGCGCCTGTGCCTGCGCCCGCGCGTGTCCCGACGACGGGCAGAGGCGGAAGCAGGCGACGAATCGTCAGCGCGCCGGAAGCCGTTGGGCAGCAAGCAAAGTCGGGCGGGCGGCAGGCTCTCGGCCTCGAGCAACCGTCGGCGCAAGGCCGACGAGATCACGAAGGTGAGGTCGGCGCAACGGGCGCTCCAGGCGTCGAGCACGGGCCACGGCCAACGGAACCGGAACGCGTCGAAACAGTGGTCGTGGCCGATCACGACCGGCACACCGAGCCAGCGGGCGAGCGGTTTGCCAAACCAGTTGGAGGCGTAGAGGTGGCAGTGCACCACGTCGAACCTTTCCCGCCAAAGGAGCAGCGGGAGCCGCAAAACGTACAGCGGCCAGAAGCGGTAGGGCGAGAGGCTTACCACGCGCAACCCCGTGGCGCACGCACGTTCGAAGAAGAGACTGCTGCGACGGGCGTGCAGGGCGGCCAGGGTGATCTCGTAACCGCTGGCAGCCAGCTGCGGCAGGAGATCCAAGAGGAGGGTCTGCGCGCCGCCCAACTCCAGGCTGTCGATCAGGTGCAGGACGCGGGTGGGGCGGCTGCTCATGGCTTTTCCGCTTCCCGCACGCGATACCACGTGCGCAGCCGACGGCCCACCGCCAAGCTGCCCAGGCGCGCCAACGTGAGCATGGTCTGCGGTTCCCGCCGCGCGGCACTCACCAAGGTCGTGACGGCGGCAGGGAGCGCGCCGTTGACCGTCTGGATCATGACCTGTTGCGCGCAGGTCTCGCGTCGCCACTGGCGCACGCAGGCGGCCTCCTCCGACGTGAGGCGTCCCTCGGCCAAGTAACGGTCGGCGATCTGCAGTCCGTCTTGCATCCCTTGCAGGAGTGAGGCGTTGCCGGCGTTCATCGTGAGCGAACCGGGGTGCCAGAGGTAACGGTAGAGCACGCGCGGGATCGGCGCGTCGGGTAGGCGCGCCAACGCGGCCCGCAAAAGGAAGTCGCGGTCGGCGGCGATCGGGTAACGCAGGTCGAACTTGCCGACCCGTTCGAAGACTTTGCGTCGAAAGAAACGGGCGTTGATGAACGGGTGTCCGATCGTGGCGTTGCGCACGGAAAGGCCGTGTCGGCGCGGCTGGACGTAGCGGTGCATGACCACCTCGTGGCCCGCCGGCGTCCGGCGAAAGATTTCGCAACCGCCGGAGACCAGCATGGTGCCAATCCCGGTCCGGAGCAGGTCAGCCGCCACCTGGAAAGCGCCGGGCGCGAGGACGTCGTCCGAGTTCAACAACACCACCACGTCGCCGTCGGCACGGGCGACGCCTTTGTTCATGCCGTCGTAGACTCCCGCGTCGGGTTCGGAAACCACCTTGAGGTGGGCGTAGCGCGCGAGGGTCGCAAGCGTGCCGTCGGTCGAGGCTGCGTCGACGATGAGGTGTTCAAAGTCGCGGTATCCCTGCGCCAAGACGCTCTCGATGGCGGCAGGCAAGTGGTCGCGCCGATTGCGGCACGGGGTCACAACGGAGAACTTCATGCGCGGAGGGATCCATTGCCACGATTGCGCAAGCTTGCCAAGGTTGCGCAAAGCCCCAGCCGGCGGGCCGGCTCCAGCTGTCTCGCGTCCGCGCAGTTCGGCACGTCTCAGTCTTCAGCAAACCAGAGACGAGAGAGCAGGAACGGCGAACGCCAAACCTTAAACGTTGAACGATTCGCCCTTCACCTGCCCTCGCCGATGTAACGGGCGATGTAAGGCCCGAAGCGGGCCACGGTGCCCCGGTGCGGCGTGTCAACCACCACAAACCCTTGCGGGCTGACCAAACGCTCGGTGCGCGTGTCGAAGATCAGCACGCTGTAAAGGTCAAAGGTGGGGTATTGCTCAAGCGACTTGGCGTAGAAGAGCGAAGTCGTCTGCGAATTCTGCAGTTTCGCCGAGAGATTCTGCACGATCTCGCCTTCAAACACACGGCTGGCTTGCACCGCCAGGAGCGGTGGTTGGTTCCCAAACCTTTGCTGATGCGAGCGCCACCACTCGCGCGCGTGCACCTCCGCCACCGCCGTCTGGTTGCCAAACGGCGAGTAGGTGTCGATGGCGTGATCGCGGTTATCGACCGCGTTGGGGTCCGTGGCGCACCCGTTCAAGGGCAAGACGGCGGTGCCGAGCGCCAAGGTCGCAACACCGGTAAGCAGGGAACGTAGGGACAACATAAGCGTGAAGTTTTTCGGAGCCGCGCGGGCAGGCGACCGACGCCTGAGAAGTCGGCTGCACCAGAAAGTTCGCGAGAAGGCCGGTGCTGGATTCCGTCGTGCGGCCGCACCCGTGGAAAGATCACCACACCGCGCGTCGTCTGCCCAGGGTGAACGCGCCGGCGGCAGGGTCATTCCCGGGCAGAGTCGTGGCGCCTCCGGCCAGCCGAATCGGATGCCTTCCCTTGAGGATTGCGCCCACCGGATGGATGGGATACATCGAGTCAACCCCCCTTTTTATGAGCTCAACAAAACCGGTGTTGGTCGGCGGTGAAGCCCTCTATGACCTGATCTCAACCAACCCGGGTGCAGGCCTTGGTGGCACCACCAATTTTGAGAAGCGTCCCGGCGGCTCTCCCTTCAACATCGCCGTGGGCATCCGACGGTTGGGCGTGCCGACGGCCTTCCTGGGAAAGGTCGGCACGGACGAGTTTGGCGACGCCTTGGTTAGTTTCTTGCAATCAGAATCGGTTGAGGTGAGCCACGTCGTCCGTGAAGCCGGCACCAAGACCACCCTGGCCTTCGTCGCCGTCGGTCAGGCCGGCAAAGTCGACTTTCGCTTTTACCGGGACCATGCTGCCGACATCTCGGTGGGCGCGGATGAGTTTGCGGCAATCGAACCCGACGATTTCTCTTTTTGTCACTGCGGGGGAGTGGTGCTGGCCCGTGAACCTTCCGCTTCGGCCTACGCCTGGGTGCTTGAGCGTTTCGCGGGAACCGGCGTCCCGGTCTCGCTCGATCCGACCATCCGGCTCTCGCTGATCGAGGACGAACCGGTTTACCGCGCCTTGCTCCATCGTCTGATCGAACGGGTGAACGTCTTGAAGGTCAGCGACGAAGAACTCCAATTCATCACGGGGTCGGCAGACGTGGACCAGGGCGCGCGCCTGCTCAAGATCAGCCCGCGCAGCCTCGTGGTCGTGACCGTGGGCAGCGCCGGCGCGGTCCTGTATCGCGGAGGCGAACGCTTGGTGCACGTACCTGGTTACAAAGTGCAAGTGGCCGAAACGACGGGCTGCGGCGACAGTTTCATGGCCTCAGTGATCTCCCAACTGGCTGGCCACACGGCAGATGAGCTGGCAGAGCTGCCCGCCGAAACTCTCGCCCCAGTCATGCGGCGGGCCAACGCCAACGCGGCGATCGTCGCCAGCCGGTTCGGCGCAGCCACGGCCAACCCGACCCGGGCCGAGGTCGACGCGTTTTTGGCTGAGCGCGGGGAGAAGTAGGGTTCCGGGTTCGGCGTTCCGGGTTGCGAGCGGGCGGGAACTCGCGGGCGGCCCCCGGGTGAGACCCCGGTGGGGCGAAAACCCGGCCGCCTAACTGGGGCGGCCCTCGAAATGGACGGCTGGCGGGCGGTTTGAGCCGGCGGGAACGACGGTGAAGCCCGCCACTGGGGCCATTCGGGCCGGCTCAAACCGCCCGACTTTCTTCACCTCCGAAGGCTGCCCGTAGCCGCCGGCCGGGTTTTCGCCCCACCAGGCCGCCCGCGAGTTCCCGCTCCCCCGCAACGCGCTAAATCCGCAGCATGCGTTGGCGGTACTTCTCGTCCGAGCGACCTTCGATCCGCTCAATCTCGCCGTCCGGCAGGTGACGGAGTCCGCCCAGGGCTTGCGCGCCGAGGTAAACCTGCGCCGCCTTGACGGCCATCAACATGGCCGTGCGCACCCCGTCGACGCTGGCGCCGAGGGTGATGATCCCGTGGTTTTCGAGCAGGATTACCCGGGGCAGGCGCCCGTAAGTTTCCTGAAACGTTTTCAGCCGGGCCGCAATCTCCTGCGCCAGCGGCAAACCCGGGTCCACGTACGGCACCAACAACGACACCGGCCCGCAACAGACGATTTCATCCGGCGTTTGCCGGCGTTCGGCAAACACCTGGGCGTGAGGCGTACAAAGGATCTGGTTGATCGGGATCGGGTGGGTGTGCCCGACGCAGGCGACGCCCGGCAGAGAAAGCAGGTAGGCGTGGAAGAAGGTTTCCACCGATGGTTTCAAGGCGGCGGGGCGGACCCGGCTCCCGCCAAGCACGCGCTCGACGTCGTCGTCAGATAAGCCGGGCCGGGCCATGGCCTCAAGCAGCGGCCCGAAACGGCACTCCGTCAGCTCCAGCTCGTTTAACGTCGCCAACGAACTGCCGCTGGCCTTGACGACAAACGCGTCATCACCGGTGCGGTGCGAGACGTTGCCCTCGCCCAAAATCGTAAAACCTTGGCGACCGAACTCGTGCGCCAACTCCAGCAGCCGTGCCGTCGTGACCGTGCGGTCCCCCATGTGAGCGCTCCCGTTTGGTTCCGCGGCCAACACCTCACAGCTCGCCGCAATAAGAAACCCTCAAACCGAGGTCGGCCATCGCCGCCGCCTTGGCAAACATCGCTCGCCGCGCCCCACGCCGGTCGGGTCCGTACGCCACCTGCAAGTGGTTGGACTTGTGCCGGCCCATCATCTGGTCCCGAGTGATGCCGGGCAGGACGGCATGCATGATGGGCCACTGCGGGGTGGTCAGTTCCAACCGTTCCCGGGTTTCTGCTTCCGGCAATTCGACGACTTCCGCCAGACCGGTGTCGTAGGCGAGCTGGCCATCGGCGACGAAGACGCGGCTCCAGACCACCCAGCCCGGCTTGCTCACACCCTGGCAGGTCCCGCCGCCCAGCCGGAAGTACATGGGCGGCTGCCGAAAGCTGTGGGTGCCGGCATAACCGCCGATGAAGTGCGCCGGCGGCGCCCCGCCGCTGATGAGGAACACCCAGACGTAGGCGTCGAGGTCGGCGTCGCGGTAGTGTCGCCCCCACCGCACGTCGTGCAAAGTCGTCTCGGGCGAAAAACCGAGCTCACGCCAAACGCGGTGCGTGATGAGCGCATCCAGGCCGGCGCACTCGTCCACCTCGTTGAAGGTCGGCAACGGCTCGCCCGCGAAGAGCTCGGCACCGTCGGATTCCCGGTACACAGGCGGGCGCTCGGCGTTGTTGAGCAGCCCCTCCACCAAGTCCGACGCGGGGGCCAAGTCTTTGAGCCCTTGCTGGTACTGGATGCCGATCGTGGCGCAACCAAATTCATCGGCAATCCGCACCGCCGCGACGTACATCTTGCACTGCCCGAGCACCTGACCCTCCGTCAGATCGGTCTCTTCGTTCGGTCCGAAGTGGAACTGCACCCCGCGCCCGCGCAGCCAGTCGTACACCCGGCGCGCTTCTTCGTCCGGAATGGTCTGCATGCGCGCGTAAAGGGACGATTGGCTCAAGCGTTCTTTAAAGACTCCCCGCGGGGCAAGCAGCTCGTCCGGCAGGATGGCGTTGTACATGCCCATGCAACCCTCGTCGAACACGCCCATGATGGCGGGCGCGTGGCGCAGCCGCGCCGCCACGCGCGCGCCCAACCGTTGCGAAGCGCCCGGCACCTTCACGTCTTTGGCCTTGCTGACGTGAGACGCGTCGTGTTTCACCCGGCCCTTGGTCAGCCATTGCCGGAGCTTGTTTTGGAAGTAGTCGTCGGTGAAATCTTCGCTCCAAAGCGTGCTGTACGCGACGTCGGCTTTGGTCAGCGACCCGTTCAAGTTGAGCAGGCCGACAAGCCCCGGCCAAGTGCCGCTCCAGTTGGCCACGGTGAGAATGGGACCTTGGTGCGCGATCAACCCAGGCAGCAGGTGCTGGCTGTATTGCCAAACCGATTCGGCGACGATCAAGGGCGCGTGTTTGGGGATCCGCCCGAAGACTTCGATGCCCATCTTCTGGCTATCGATGAAGCCGTGACCCTTCGCTTCGTCGAAGGGGTGAGCGCGCTTGACCGCGTAACCTTGGCCTTCGACGGCCCGAATCAGCGCCTGCTCCATGGCCGCTTGGGCAGGTTGGCACATTTGGTTGGCCGAAAGGCGCAGATCGCCGTTGGCCACGAGGTAAATAAGGTTCATGGGTGGAAACAGGTCGGGGAACGTTGGTGACGGTGACGGCAAAGGTCTGGGCGCATTCCTGCCACGCTCGGGGGGAGTTGGACAGACGGTCCGCTCGTGAGCCTGCACCAAGGCAGAGGTCACGCCGGAGAACGCACCCATTCTGGTCTGCGGTAAGACCGGCAGCAACGCTTTTTGTTGGACCCTGGCAGGACTTCGGACCGGACAACGGCTCAGCCGATGAGCGTTTTCCGAGGGGAATCGCCGGCCCGCCCTCGCCCGACGCCTCCCCGGTTCAAAACGGCTTCTGCAACGACCGCAACACCGCGTAAGCGACGAACGCGCTCAACGTGGTGATGAGGAAGAGCGTGACGGCGACGATCGCGAAGACGAAGAACCAATCCAGGCGAGTCGACGCCTTGGCTTGACCAGCGTACCGCTGCAGGATCCGGTAATTGCGGACGTTGGGCTTGTACCAGAGCACAAAGGCGTCGCCCAGGATGGGAATGGCACCGATCAGCCCGTTCAACGCGACGTTCAGGCCCATGCGCACCAGGGCAATCTTCGGCAGCCGGTGCTGCAGGCTACGGAACAGCAAGGCGGCCGAGATCAACGTGGCGGCTTGATCGCCCAACACGGGGATCAGGCCGATGATCGGTTCCAGCCCGAAACGGATCCGGGTGCCAGGAATCCGGAACACCGTGTCCAAAAGGCGGCTGACCAGCCAAATCAGGGGATCCGGTCCGTCGTGCGTCGTCTTCGCCTCCGTTGAGGCACCCGTGGGAGGCAACACCTCAAAATCCAGCTTCTCCGGCTTGGAAACCTTCGCCACGACCCCAAGTTCGCACCGGTGCGCGACAACCGCCAGGGAAAGGCCCTTCTTCCAAAACCTGGGAGGGCGTGCGCTCCGCGCCGACGATTCCTCCGCAAGCGCCGACGGCAGGTCAGGCGGCGCGGAGC
>CAXUNV010000128.1:8476-10613 GCA_964252355.1 uncultured Chthoniobacterales bacterium
CCCCCCGGGGGGCGCGGGCGCGGCGCCCCCCCCCCCCCCTCCCGTTTAAATTTAGTGCCCCGGGATCTCGCGCAACATCTGCGCGTTGGTCGGAAACTTGCGCAGGAAAGAGAGCAACCGCTCGATGGCCTCCGCGGGACGATGCCCAGCCAGACCGCGACGGATGGTGTTGATCTTGTCCAACTCATGGGCGGCCAGCAGCAACTCCTCGCGGCGGGTGCCCGACTTGAAGATGTCAATGGCCGGGTAAACGCGCTGATCGCTGACTTGGCGATCCAAGACCATTTCCATGTTGCCCGTGCCCTTGAACTCTTGAAAGATGAGTTCGTCCATTTTCGACCCGGTATCGATCAAGGCCGTCGCCATGATGGTGAGCGAGCCCGCCTCTTCGGTGTTGCGGGCCGCCGCGAACAGTTTGCGCGGGATCTCCATGGCACGGGAATCCATACCGCCACTCATCGTCCGCCCGCCACCCGCCGTGGCGTTGTTGAACGCGCGGCCAATGCGGGTCAACGAATCCATCAACACAAACACGTCTTTGCCGGCCTCCACCAACCGGCGCGCCCGGTCGATCGCCAGTTGCGCGATGCGCGTGTGGCTTTTGATGTCGCTGTCGTTCGAGCTGGCCATGAGGTCGGCCTTGGGCACCGTGCGCCGGATCTCCGTCACCTCCTCCGGACGCTCGTCGACCAGCAGGATGATGACGTGCATCTCGGGATGGTTTTTGACGACGGCGTCGGCGATGTGTTGCAACAGCGTGGTCTTACCGGTGCGCGGAGGCGCCACGATGAGGCCGCGCTGACCCTTGCCGATGGGCGTCATCAAGTCCATCACCCGGGTCGTGTACCGGTCGGGCACCGTTTCCAACCGGATGCGTTGCGTCGGGTTGATCGACGTCAACTCTTCGAAGACCGGCAGGTTGCGATACTTATCGGGATCCTCGTTGTTGATCGCGGTGAGTTTAAAGAGTTGTGGGCCGCGGCTGCCACGGCGGACTTCGCCTTTGATCCAGAGGCCGTCGCGCAGGGCGTGTTTGCGCACGACTTCCGGCGTGACGAACACATCCGAAGGCGACTGCATGTAGTTGCGCTTGGGGTCGCGTAAAAAGCCAAAACCCTTGCCCGAGACCTCGATCAAACCCTCGCCGTAGACCGGCTCAGGTCGCGACGCTTCGGCCATGGGAGGCGCTTCTTCACGCTCACGGTCGCGTTCGCGCTCGCGCAACGGAGTTGGGATGGGCGGAGTGACCTGCGTCGGGGCAGCCGTGACCGCCGGAGGGACCCGGTCCTCGGGCGCCGGTTCGTCCGGTCGGGGTCCCCGGCCAAACGGGACCTCCACGCGAGACTCGGCCCGCGTCGCCACCGGTTCCTCGCGGACGGCGCTCACGCGAACCTCGGAAGAGGGTTCTGCCGGCAACGGCACCGGGAGGTGGTCCGGTTCGCCAGGAGGGGTTTCGATGGGTGCCGGGGCGGAGGTTTGCACCAAATCGCTCGCCGGTTCCGCGGCGTCCCTGACGGGTTCTGGCGTCGGCGTCGGCGGGGCGTCCGGCGGCATTTCCAACGGCAGCACGTCCGTTTCAACCACGGTGACGGCAGCTTCCCCGTTCGCCAGCGGCACTGCCGCCTCGGCTTGCTCCGGCACTTTGCGGGCGCGTTTAACGGCAGTCTTCTTGGCAACCGCCTTTTTTGGTTTCACACCTGCCGCGGTGCGCGTCCGTCGGGGTTTTTTGACGTCGCCGTTCTCTTCACCAAGCAGCGCCGGTGGTTCGTTCATCTCCGCCATAACACCTTTCAAAAAGGCTCCACGCTCCGTTCGGGTCGGCGCGTCAGTGGGTTAACTTCGTGAGCAGACTGTCCGAAATGTCGAAATTGCCGAACACATTTTGGACGTCATCGTTGTCGTCCAGGGCGTCGTACAACCGCAGAACCTGAGAGGCCACGGATTCATCCGTCAACGCCACCGTGTTCTCGGGCAAAAACGTGAGCTTTTGCGATTCGGCCTGCAGCCCCGCCCGGCGCAAAGCCTCACCGACTTGGTATAGCCGGTCGTGCGGGGTGATCACCGCATAAAGATCCTCGTCTGTCGTCAGGTCTTCGGCCCCGGCCTCCAAGACCAATTCGAACAACTGGTCCTCCGC
>CAXUNV010000129.1:0-544 GCA_964252355.1 uncultured Chthoniobacterales bacterium
CCTGGCGGCGGATGCCGGGTTCGCCGACACCTGCATCCGGCTCGCGCGCCTTTGCGCCCAAGATGCCGGGTCAGCCGAGCCGCTCGCCCATGCCACCCCGGCCTGGATGGTGCTTGGCGGGGTGCAGGCGCCGCGCGACGCCGCGCTCGCCGCCGGGGACGTCTCTTCGTTGATGGACCGCCTGGCAGGCCGCACCGGCGATTTCATCTTCATCCCCAGCGGCCGCCTGCACGCCATCGGCGCCGGCAACGTCGTTTTCGAAATCCAACAGAACAGCGACACCACTTATCGTGTTTACGACTGGGACCGGGTCGGGCTGGACGGCAAACCCCGCGCGCTGCACCTCAAGGAGTCGCTGGCGTCCATCAACTTCGAAGATCACCAGCCCGGCCTGGGTCGCGCCCAGGGCGAGACCCTGGTGACGTGCGAACATTTTCGGTTGGAGCGCTGGGCGTTGTCGGCGCCGCGGGCGGCGGGGGCCGGGGGCGGCGTTGGCGGGTTTCCGGTGTCCCCGGGGCGGGGGGGGTGGGGGGCGGCTGGGGTG
>CAXUNV010000129.1:554-10483 GCA_964252355.1 uncultured Chthoniobacterales bacterium
GCAGGCTTTGCCGTTTTCCAGGTGACCCAGGGCCGGGTTCGTTGCGGCGAGCGTCTGTTCGGCTTCGGGGATCTTTTCCTAGTGCCGGCCGCGGCGGAGGGGGTGGAAGTCGCGCCACAAAACGGCGGAGCGACGGTGTTGCGCACCACGCTGCCGGAAGCGGGGTGAGCGAGCGCGAGCGAGCGGGATCGGTGGGGCAAGAGGTGTCATGCGAGGAGCCGCCGGCGAGGTGCCGCCAAGCCCGAACGAACGTGGGTCGTGCCGTGGAGGATGCGCGGGCCGCGGGCGGGCCACACCGTCGCGCGTCGGGCACGTCTTCGGGCGGCCCCGCCGGGTGCCCAGCCTGCTCCTTTGGCCTTTTTCATCTGCCTCGGCCCTTCGGCCTACGCGCGGCGCCCGCGTCCCCGTCCCAGCGCTCCGGCGTAAGGTGTATGGTAAAACCTGGAGAAGGCCGGGCGCGAGTTTACGTCCGAACGCCGCCAAAGCGCCCCCACAACCTTTTGGAAACCATGGCCAGATCCGCCCTTGGACAAATTGACTCGACCACCTTTAGCGTTAGGCTCAGCTTGTGAAAGTTTTCACAAAGTCAGCTCTCCGCGTTTCTGCGGCGGTTAAGCTCCAGCATGCGATCGAGCTGATTAACCCGCACCTTGGCGCCGTCGAGGAACGCATCCGCGAGGAGGCGCGCGCCTTCGATCCCGCCGTCGAGGCGTACGTGGCGTATGCCTGCGGCACCAGCGGCAAACGGCTGCGCCCAGCCCTGGCCTTGCTGGCCGGTGGCGCCACCGGCACCGTGTCGCCCGGCCACGTCGACTTAGCGACGATCTTGGAGCTGATCCATCTGGCCACGTTGGTTCACGACGACATCATGGACGGTGCCGAGATCCGGCGCGGCCAACCGACGTCCAACGCCAAGTGGGGCAACACGTTGGCGGTGTTGCTCGGCGATTGCCTTTTTTCACACGCGCTCAAGCTGGCCACCAACTTTTCGGACAATGAGGTGTGCCGCCGGATCGCCGCCGCGGCGCGGGACGTCTGCACCGGCGAGATCATCCAAACCCAGCGGCGGTTCGACCTCAACCTCTCGCTCGCGGATTACTTTCGGATTATCGAGTTGAAGACCGCCGCCCTGTTCGCGTCGGCCGGAGAACTTGGCGCGAGGCTCAGCGACGCCGGGCCGGAAGTAGGGCACGCCCTGCGCAATTACGGCCTGAGGCTCGGCACCGCCTACCAGGTGTATGACGACTGCGTCGACCTCGCCGGGACCGAGGAAAAAGCGGGGAAGACGCTGGGCACCGACCTGCGCAAAGGGAAGATGACGCTGCCGGTGCTGTACTTCTTGGAAGAGGCGAACGGGGAAGATCGCCAGCGTTTCAGCGCCACCCTGCTCCAGGGCGAGCCTGCCGGCTTGGAAAGCTTGGCCAAGGCAGTCGTCGAGCGGGGGTGCCTGCGCCGTTCGGTGGACACCACCCAAACGTTGCTCGAAGAGGCACAAGCCGAACTCGATTGCCTGCCGCCGGGCAAGTACGCGGCGGCGCTGCGCGACGTGGCGGGATTTTTGTCGAATACGGTTGCGCAGTTCGCGTTGGTAGCCTAACACGGTTTGCGCGTGTTCTCTACACATGCGCACCGCCACCATCCGCGAACTGCCCAGCCAAGACCGGCCCCGTGAAAAGCTGGCCGCGCGCGGCGTCGAAGCCCTCACCGATGCCGAAGTCCTCGCGATCCTGCTGCGGACAGGCGTTCGGGGCACCAACGCGATTGCCCTTGCCCAAGGGCTGTTGGCGGCGCACGGCTCGTTGACCGCCCTCGCCCGAGCCTCCGCCGCCGACTTGGCCAAGCACCGAGGCGTAGGCCGCGCCAAAGCGGTCCAACTCGCGGCCGCCTTCGGACTCGGCTCGCGCTTGGCCCGGGAAACGGCCGGGAACGACGCGCTGGACGCGCCCGAACTGATCTACGGCTTGCTCTGGCAGGAACTGCGCCTGCTGGACCGCGAATCGTTGCGCGTCGTGCTGCTCGACACGCGCTACCGGCTCATCGCCGTGCATGAGGTGTCGCGCGGCACGGTCAACGAGAGCCTGGCGCACCCCCGGGAGATCTTCAAACCGGCCATCGCGCATTCGGCGTTCGCCTTCGTGCTGGCCCACAACCACCCCTCGGGCGACCCCAGCCCCAGCGACGCGGACCTGCGGCTGACCCGCAAGATCGCGGAAGGCGCGCGCCTCTTACAGATCGGGCTCTTGGACCACGTGATCTGCGGGGCACCCTCCGCGGGCAAGCCCGGCTATTTCTCCTTCCGCGAAGCGGGGTTGATCGGGTAGCGGGGGGGCGCGCAGGCCAAATGAAAAAGTACAAATGGCAATGGGGGCAGGCTGGACGCCCAGGGTCCGTTCGAACGGGCGCCCGCGGGCGACGCCGGTGGGGCGAAAACCCGGCCGGCCAGAGGCAGCGCCCTTTTGGGTGGGACGGTCGCCGGGCGGTTTGAGCCTGCCCGCACGTTCTTACAGGTGGGAGAGCTGCCGCCGCGTTTGGTAGGGCAGGGCGAATGATGCGAGACGCCGCCACGGCGCGAACCAGGGGTGGGCCTCGCCACTAGGCGTATCCCTGCAGGCCCAAACCGCCCGGCGAGTGTCTCATTCTGAAGGCCGCTCGGTTTTGCCGGCCGGGTTTTCGCCCCACCGGGTCTTTCGTGATTTGGCCGTTTTCAAAGGCCAGCTTACCCCGCGCCCACCGTGTCCGCCGCGCCGGCCGCAAAGCTTTCCCGCGCATAGGCCACGAAGCGCTTCAGCGCCTCGTCGGCCCCCGTCTGGCGCCACGCCAACCCGTACCGGATCTTCAGGCGACAGCCTTGCAGCGGGAGGAACACCACCCCGGGTGCCGGCAACCGGCTGATGTGCTCTGCGAAGATCGAGAGCCCGAAACCCGCCGCGACGTACTGCACCCCCGTGCGTGCCCGGTCCACTTCCTGCACCACCGTCGGCGCAAAACCTGCCTGCGCGAACAACCGAGCTAACCAGTCGCGGAAATTCGGGGAGTTCCGGCGCGACGTGAACACGAAGGGTTCCCGTCGCAGTTCCCGCAGCGGCACGGCCGTGCGCAACGCCAGCGGGTGATCGCTCGGGACGGCGAGCATCGGCCGCTCTTCCGCGATGTTCTCGACCCGCAACCCGGCCGTGCCACGATCGCCCACCGGCCCGATGAAGCCGACGTCGAGCGTTTTCGCCCGCAGCGCCTCCAACTGTTCGGAAGGCACCATTTCGACCAAGCTGACCTCGATGCCGGGGTGAACTTGGCGAAACCGGCGCAGGATCTGCGGCATGGAATCGTGGCTCTGGGACCCGGTGAAGCCGATGGCGAGGGTTCCGTAACCGGCGGAGCCGAGGCGGCGGGCTTCCCGCACCGCGCCATCAACCACGGCAAGGGCGCGGCTGGCGTCTTCCAGAAACTTCCGACCTGCCGCCGTGAGCCGCACCGGGTGGCTCGTCCGATCCAGCAGGGTGACGCCGACCTCCCGCTCCAGCTCGCGCACCTGGGCGCTCACCGCCGACTGCGCGACCCGCAGCCCTTGCGCCGCGCGGGTGAAGCTCCCCTCGGAGCCGACCGCGGCGAAATAACGCAAGTGACGGAGTTCCAAAATGCCTGCCCTCGCCGAACGTTATCTGTAAAACCGATTTTAAATAGCAAAACAAGCTATTTTACGGATAACCGAGCAACGGGGAAGTTGCGGTTGCCATGCCCGTACTGAACCAACCCGGGGCACCGGACCGTCGAGGGAAGCTGACCTCGTCCCGGCCGGCGACGCCAGAACGGAAAGCTTGGTGGGGCTTGGCGGTGATCCTGGTCGGGCCTTTTCTTGGCACCGTCGACTTCTTCATCGCCAATCTTGGGGTGCCAACGATCCGTCGCGAATTAGGTGCGACGTTCAGCGAGGCTGAACTTGTCGTGGCAGGTTACGGCCTCTCTTACGCCGTTTGCCTCATCACGGGCGGCCGCCTGGGCGACATCTTTGGCCGACGGCGCACGTTTTGCCTGGGGATGGCATGTTTCACCGTCGCGTCGGCGCTCTGCGGGGCGGCCCCCAACGCCAATGCGTTGGTCGGCTGGCGCGTCGTTCAAGGCTGCGCGGCGGCGTTGATGTTTCCCCAGGCGCTCTCTTACATCCACGTCACGTTCGCCGGGGCGCAGAAGCGCCTGGCCTTCTCCTTGTACGGCGCGATGATCGGCGGTGGGTCCATCACCGGCCAAATCTTGGGCGGGACCTTGATCCGTGCGGATCTCTGGGGTTTGTCGTGGCGGCCGATTTTTTTGATCAACCTCCCTTTGGGCGTGGCGACGATCCTGGCTGCCCAAGTTTTGCTGAGGGAAACCCGGGCCAAGGAGGCCCCGCATTTGGACTTGGTCGGCACGGCGGTGGTGAGCCTCGGGTTGGTCCTCTTTTCGGTGCCGTTTTTGGAGGGGCGCGAGGCAGGCTGGCCGCCGTGGGCCTGGGCGTGCTTGGTCAGCTCCGCGCCAGTGCTCTGGGCGTTCTACCGCTGGGAGCAACGCGAGGCGAACCGGGGGCGGACACCCCTGCTCCAGCCGCGGCTCTTCGCCGACCGCGGGTTCGTGACCGGCATGGCGGTGACGTGCATTTACTTCGCCGGACACACGTCCATGCTGTTCGCCCTTAGCCTTTACCTGCAGCTTGCCTTGGGGCTGGACCCGATGGCGGCCGGTCTGGCGCTGGTGCCGTTTTCATTCGGCTTTCTGGTGGGGTCGGCTGCATCCGGAAAACTCAACGGCTGGCTGGGACGCAACTCCCTGCACCTGGGCACGGCGGTGCTGGCGGCTGCGTTGGTGGCGCTCCTCGTCGAGGTCCGGTCGGTCCCGACCCAGGAAACCACCCTCTTTGCGGCGACCTGCTTGGTGTATGGGGTCGGCCGTGGATTCGTGACCGCGCCGCTCTACAACACCGTCTTGAGCGGCGTGCCGGCGGCCGACGCCGGCGCTGCCGCGGGGTTGGCTTCGACCATGCAACAGGTCGCAAATTCCGTCGGCATCGCCCTGCTCGGGGCCATCGCCTTCAGCGTCTTGCCGCCGCGGCCCGGCCCGGCGGATTACGCCCACGGCTTCGCCCGGTCCACGGTCGTCAATCTCGGCATGCTGGCGGTGGCGTCCCTTTTGATTTGCCTGATCCCGAAAGCGCGCGGCCAAGGGGTGAGCGCGGCCGCCCGCCCGGTGGAAGCGTGAGAGGCCCGGACACGGCGGAAGGGCGCTTTGCAGTCAGTCCTTCCAAATTCCGGCGTCCGGCTTCAGGCTCCCGGCTTCAGACTTCCTCCCGCATGATCCACCCGAGCGCCGTCGTCGACCCCGAAGCCGAAATTGATCCCACGGCCGTGGTGGAAGCGCTTGCGGTCGTGGAAGGCCCGTGCGTCGTCGGGCCGCGCACGCGCATCCAGCCTCACGCCGTGCTCACCGGCCGCGTGACCCTGGGCGCCGACAACGTCGTCGGGTATGGCGCGGTGATCGGTGCGCCGCCGCAAGACCTGGGCTACCGGCCTGATGCCGCATCGTTCGTGCGCATCGGCGACGGCAACGTGATCCGGGAACATTGCACCATCCACCGCGGCACCAAAGAGGGGACGGCGACGGTCGTCGGCTCGCACAATTTCCTCATGGCGGGCGCCCACCTCGGCCACAACGTGAGCCTGGGCGACCGTGTGATTCTAGCCAACAACGTGCTTTTGGGAGGTTACGTGAGCGTGGGCGACCGTGCGTTCCTGGGCGGCGGGGCGGTCGTCCACCAATGGACCCGCATCGGCCGACTCGCCCTGCTGCAAGGATTAGCGGCGGTGAGCAAAGACGTGCCGCCGTTCACGGCCGCGGCGCGCGCGAACTCGGTGGTGAGCCTCAACGCCGTCGGACTCCGGCGCGCGGCTTGGCCCGCCGCGGCCCGCCTCGACGCGAAAGCGGCCTTTCGGCTGCTCTACCGCGCCGGGCTGAACGCGCGCCAAGCGCAGGCCGAAGCGGCCCAGCGGCCGTGGGACCCGGCGGTGGCGGAGTTTTGGGAGTTTGTCGCGTCCTCCAAGCGCGGCATCTGTCCGTACGCGCGGTGGGCCGACCTGAAAGGGGCGGGCGAAGCCGGCACGCCCGACGAAGGCTGACGGACGCCCGGCGGGAGTGACCGGGCCGGCGCACCGCGCGGCCGCTGCATTTGCGTGTTGCCAGGCGCACGCCGGGCCGCTTACGTGGCGCAGAGGTCCATCACGACATGAAGGTATTCGTCACCGGCGGAGCCGGCTACATCGGGAGCGTTTGCGTGGAAGAACTCCTCAACGGGGGTCACGAGGTCACGGTGCTCGACAACCTGGTGGAGGGTCACCGCAGCGCCTTGGACCCGCGGGCGACGTTCATCCAAGGCGACCTTAACGACCTCGGGGCCGTGTCGCTCGCCTTTGAGTCGAGCCGGCCCGACGCCGTCATGCATTTCGCCGCCCACGCGCTCGTGGGGGAGTCGATGCGGGACCCCTTCAAATACTTCAACAACAACGTGCTCGGCGGTTTAAACCTCCTTCAGGCCATGGAACGGCACGGGGTGAAGCGCATCGTTTTTTCTTCCACCTGCGCCACGTACGGCATTCCCGACCGGGTGCCGATCGACGAGGAGACGCCCCAGAACCCGATCAATCCGTACGGCGAATCCAAATTGTTGTTCGAAAGGATCCTTCACTGGTACGACCGCATCCACGGCTTCAAATACGTCTCCCTGCGCTACTTCAACGCGGCGGGGGCCACGGCACGCGTCGGCGAACACCACCGGGTCGAGACTCACCTGATCCCGCGCATCCTGCAGGTGGCGTTGGGCCAAGCGGCCGGCGCGGAGATCTTCGGCGACGATTACCCCACGCCCGACGGCACGTGCATCCGGGATTACATCCACGTCGTGGACCTGTCGCAGGCCCACATTTTGGCGTTGGCAGCGGCTGAGAGTGGCGCGTTCAACCTCGGCACGGGCGGCGGCACGTCCGTCCAGGAAGTCATCGACGCTTGCCGGCGGGGCACCGGGCCCGCGCTGCCGGGGAGGGTGGCGCCCCGCCGGGCCGGCGCCCCCCCGCGGGTGGTCGCGGCCTCGGCCAAGGCGCGGACCGTCCTGGGTTGGAAGCCGAGGTTTGCGGACATCAACACCATCGTCGAGAGCGCGTGGCGCTGGCACCAAGCGCACCCCCGCGGGTACGTGGACTAGGGAGCGAGCGGCACCGAGCGGGAGCGGGGGGAACTTGCGGGCGCCCCACCGTAACCGCCCGAGCCCCCGTCCGTCTTCCGTTTGCGCCGTGGACCTTTCCGCCTTTCACGCTCCCGCTCGGTCCCGCTCGGTCGCGCTCGCTCCCGCTCGCTCCTTCCTTCCCGCTTGTCCCGCCGGCCGCTTTCGCGCTAGATGTGGGACCCCGGCCAAGCTCCCCATGAGGTCTCTCCTGTTCGCCCTCACCTTTCTCATCCTGGCGCAAGGCCGCCCCTGTCGGGGGCAGGTGCCGCTGTTCGGGAATGACAAAGGGCGGCAGGTGCCCGTCGAGATCGCTTCCGACGGCCAGACCCGGTTCGAGGGCGGCATCGCGATCGCGGATGACAACGTGCGGATCTTCTACCAAGACTCGGCCATCTATTGCGACCACGCGGAGTACAACCCAGAAACCCACGAGGTCGTCGCGCGCGGACACGTCCGCATCTACCGCGAACGTTTTGCGTTGAACACCGACCGTGCGGTTTACAACCTCGACACCAAGGAGCTGCGCACGGCGGACTTTGGCGGCCAACGGACGCCGTTTGAGTTCGTCGGCGATTCGCTCGCCTCCGCGGACGGCAACACCTTCACCATCCGCAACGGCTTCTTCACGACCAGCGACTCATCGAAGCCCGACTACCAGGTTCGCGCCCGTCGCGTCCGGATCTACCCGAACGACCGCATCATCTTTTCCAACGTGACCTTGTTCGTCGGCAAAACGCCCGTCTTCTGGTTTCCCTACGTCTACCAGTCGCTCAACGACCAGTTCTCCTACGATTTTTCGCCGGGGTACAGTTCGACCTTCGGGGCGTATCTCCTGAGCACCATCACGTTCCCGCTCCCGCTGGTTGAAGACGTGCAGGCATCCGCGCACATCGACCTGCGTTCACAACGCGGGCCGGCGCTCGGGTTCGACGTGAACTACACCCGGGGCGAACACGACGAGAGCTACGGCAAGCTGCGGGTCTACGCCATCCAAGACCTTAAATCCAACGAGAACGAAACTTCGCTCGACCGCATCCCGATCTCGGACGGCCGTTACCGCCTCACCTACCAGACGCGCACTTACCTCACCGAGGACTTGGTCGCCGTGGCCAACATCAACAAGCTGAGCGACCCGTACTTTTTGCAGGATTTCTTCGCGTCCGAGTTTCAGGTCGACCCGCAGCCGGACAACTTCATCCAACTGGAGAAACGGGGCGAAGCCTACACCCTCAGCCTCCTGGGCCGTTTTCAGGCGAACCGGTTTTTCGAAACCACCGAGCGTCTGCCCGAGCTCAGTTGGGAAGTGGCGCGGACCCCGTTCCTGAATTCGCCGGTGTTTTACGAGGGCACCACGAGTTTTGCCAACCTGCACCGCTCGTTCAACGGCGGCAGCCCCAACCCGAGCTACGGCGCGTACCGCCTCGACTCCTTCCACCAGTTCACCTTGCCCCACACCTTCTTTGGTTGGTTGTCGATCGTGCCGCGGGCCGGGGTGCGCGCCACCTACTACGACCACACCGGCACCTTTACCGCGAGCCCGGAGAACATCGACCAGTTCACGCCGATCCCGGTCAGCACCATCCCGGGCACGGTGCAACGGGCGGGGGCCGGGACGCGTTTCCTGTTCAACGCTGGCGCGGAAGCTTCCTTCAAGGTCTCGCGGGCCTTCGAAGGGGCGCAATCCCGTTGGCTGGGGCTGGACGGGCTTCGCCACGTCATCCAGCCCTACACCAACTTCTCCTACGTCTCCAACCCGACCCTCAAACCGCAGGACCCGTTGAACCCGGCGACCCGCCCCGGGGACATCCTGCCGTTCGACCGTTACATCCCCAGCACGCAAGAGCCCGCGATCGACTTCCCCCAGTTCAACGCGGTGGACAGCATCGACCATTGGACGGTCTGGCGCATCGGGGTGCGCAACCGGCTGCAGACGCGCCGCGACAACCAGACGATCAACTGGATGGACGTCGATTCGTTCATCGACGTCAATTTCCGGAACCCCTACGAGCGCGGGTCGTACTCGGACTTGGTGACGCGGTTCCGGTTCAACCCGGTGCCGTGGCTCGGCCTGTCGGTCGACAGCCAGCTGCCGCTCCTCAACCGAAACGGTTTCACGGAGGTTGACACCTCCCTCTCGTGGACGGTCAACCCGAGTTGGTTCCTCACCGTGACCGACCGTTACCTCTACAGCAACCCCGACATCCCCGACAGCCACCAGGTCGGCCTCCAAACGTACGTCCGCCTCAACAGCAACTGGGGCATCAGCGTCTACGAGCAGTACGAGGCCGTCACGGGTCAACTGCAGGAGCAGCGGTACCAACTGCACCGCGATTTAAGCAGCTGGGTGGCCACCTTGGGGTTGACGGAGCGCGACAACGGCAACGGCAAACGGAGCACCGCAGTGACGATTTCCTTCACGCTAAAGGACCTGCCGCAGTTCGGGTTGCCGCTGAACGTGATCCCGAGCAGCACGCTGCAGTGAGGCGCGGCAGGGGTTGCCCAGCCCCGAAATGAAGTCTGGACAAATTCCGCATCCTCCGTATCAGAAGCCCTTCTTCGGAGTTAATATGGATATCGCAATCATCGGGTCGGGGTACGTGGGGTTGGTGACGGGGGCATGTTTCGCCGACGTGGGCCACAACGTGGTTTGCGTCGACAATGACGAGCGCAAGGTCAAAGCGCTGCT
>CAXUNV010000130.1:0-270 GCA_964252355.1 uncultured Chthoniobacterales bacterium
TGGCCATCCCTAACACCAGGAGCTGGAGGCCCCCCGCCGCCTCGGGCCCGTTCTCACGTCCGCCCACCCGCCTCGCCTGCGGCGACCGGCGAGGGTGGGAGCCAACGGATTCAGGCGCGGTGGGGGAGGTGATCTGGCTCATAAACGGGGGGGCGTTTGACGTGGTTCACACCGACTCTCGTGGCGAGTTAGGTTTCTGGATGCCTGCGGGCGTTTAAGTTTGGATCTCCGTCACCTTGACCGGCCGACCCTCGCGCCAACTCTTGCCGG
>CAXUNV010000130.1:280-4227 GCA_964252355.1 uncultured Chthoniobacterales bacterium
TCTCCAGGGCATCTAGTGGGCCGGGCGTCGGGGTGCGACCTTCCCGCAGCGCCGCCAGGAACGCCTCCAATTGCAAGCGGTAGCCCGCCTCGAAACGGTCGGGGAAGTTTTCGTAATGGTCGTGGCGCGACCCAAAATCCTTTGCGAAGACCAACGGAGTTTTCTGGGGGGCTTCCACCACCACCTTGCCCACCGCACCCGCCACTTCGGTGCGGATGTCGTACCCCCAGTTGCTGTGCCGCGAAGTTTCCACCACCCCGAACGCCCCGTTCGTGAACCTCAAGAGCGTCACGGCCGTGTCAGCGTCGTCCGCCTGGGCGAAACGTTCGTCGTACAAAACGCCGCCCCAAGCGTGAACTTCCTCAACTTCACCCACCAGGAAACGGGCCAGATCAAAATCGTGCACCGCCATGTCCAGAAAGATGCCGCCGCACCCGCGCAGGAACTCCAGGCTGGGCGGGTAGGTGTCCCGGCTCAAGGCGCGGAAGGTTTCGATTCTTCCCAAGTCGCCGGCGTCGATCATCTCCTTGGCCCTGGCGTAACCGGGATCATACCGCCGCATGAACCCGAGTTGGACCGGCACGCCACGCTCCCGCACCACCCGCACCACCCGCTGGGTTTCGGCCAGATCAAGGGCGATCGGTTTCTCGCTGAACACCGCTTTGCCAGCGTTGGCCGCCGCCTCGATCAGGCGCGCGTGCGTGTCGGTCGGCGTCACGATGACCACGACGTCGACCCCTGGATGCGCGATGGCCTCTTCGGGTTCGGTCGTCGCGAACTCCGCCCCGGTCAGCGCACGGCCCTGCTCGGCCCTTTCCTTCAACGGGTCCGCCAAGGCGACGACCCTAACGCCCCCGATCGCGACCAAATTCCGCAGGTGGGTCTCGCCCATGCGGCCCAAACCTAAGAAAGCCACGCCGACGGTCTGTTTGTCGTTCATTGCGGCGATTTTTCTGCGGTTTTTTGAATCCCCGTCCGCCGGGTTTTTGACTGCAAAAGGTTTTCCAAGTAAACGCGGTTTTCCCGGGCGACGTCCGTCGGGTTCTCGGAAGTGGTGTCCTGCTCGACGACTAACCAACCCTCGTACCGATGGTTGTTGAGGGCCTGAAGCACGGCCGGGATGTCGACCACCCCTTCCCCCAGCCGCGGGAAGATGAAGCGCTTGAGCGCGTCGTGAAAACTCCATCCTTCCTCACACGAGCGCCGCAAGAGGTCCCCGTTGACGTCCTTCAAGTGAACATAACCCACCCGGTCGCCGTACCGGTCCAGCATCCGCAGGGTCTCGCCTCCCCCGTAAGCGAGGTGACCGCAATCCAGGCACCAGCCCACCAGCGCCGGTTCGGTCGCGTCGAGCAGCCGCGACGTTTCGGCCTCCGTCTCCACGTAGGTGCCCACGTGGTTATGGAAAACCAGCTGCACGTCGGCGGGTTTAAGCAAATCAGCCAATTCATTCAGGCCGGAGCCTAATGATCCCCATTGTGCATCGGTGAGACCCCCGGCAGGGTTAACCCGCCCGGCTTCCTGGACCCTGCGCGCGTCGCCGCTGTCAGCGGCAATCAAATAACTGGCACCTAGCGACTGGAAGTAGTTTCCGATCTCCACGCCCCTTTGCACCTCCTGCCCACGCTTGGCCGGATTCCGCAGTTCTAGCCCCACAAAGCCGCCCAACATCCGTAGTCCACGGGCCCGCAGGTCCTTGGCCAAGACGGCCGGGTCCTTCGGCATGATGGATGCCCATTCGGTGGCGGAGTAACCTGCAGCCGCCATTTCATCCAGGAGTTGCGGGTACGGGGTCCAGGCCCGGTACTCCGGGACGTCCGGGCTGTTCCAGTTGACCGGCGCCGTGGCGAGCTTCATGCGAAGATTGGCCGCTGCTTCTGGGTGGCTTGCTCGTACGCTTCCCGGGTCTGACGGGTCTTTTCCACGCTGCTGACCTCTGCCACGGGCACATCCCACCAACTGCCCGTGGAAGGCATGCGCTTCTCGGGGTCCACAGGAACGACCACCACCGAAACGCCGGGCCGCCGTTTGGCTTCCCCCAAGGCCGCCGTGACTTCGGCCGCCGTCTTTGCCAGCACCGCGTGCGCCCCCATGGATTCGGCGTGCTTCTGGAAATCGACCGGCACGTAGTCGCCCGTCAAGGTCCCGCGCTTCGGGTCCCGAAAGCGCAGCTCGTTGCCCAAATCCGCCACGCCACAAATGCGCTGCAGGCCAAGGATGCATTGGTAGCCGTGGTTGTCCATCACCACGATGGTAAGCTTCAACCGTTCGGAGACGGCCGTGACGATCTCGGAGTTCATCATCAGGTAGGTGCCGTCGCCGATCATCACCACCACCTCGCGCTCGGGCTCGGCCAGCTTCACCCCGAGGCCGCCCGGGATTTCGTAGCCCATGCACGAAAAGCCGTACTCCAGGTGGTAGGCTTTGGGGTCTTCCGGCCGCCACAGGCGCAACAACTCGCCCGGCATGTTTCCCGCCGCGCAGACCACGGTGGCTTTGCCACCCACGGCGTCGTTGACCAAACCGATGGCCTCGATCTCGGCCAGCGGCCGGCCGTCTTCCTTGACCGTGCGGATCTCCGTCACGCGCTCGTCCCATTGCGCCTTCAAGGTCGCGACCCGTTCCCGGTACGGATGAGAAGCGCCCTGGTAACCCGCCTCTCGCAAGGCGCGGGTCAGTTCCGGCAACGCCCGTTTGACGTCGGCGACCATCGGCAGGGCCGAAAGCTTGTTCGCGTCCATCGGCGCCACGTTGACGGCGATGAAGCGTACCGACGGGTTTTGGAATTGTGACCGGGAAGCGGTGGTGAAATCCGTCAGGCGCGTGCCCAAGGCAAGGATGAGATCCGCCTCTTTGGCCAACTCATTGGCGGAGGTCGCGCCGTTCGAACCGACCGGCCCGGCGTTCTGCGGGTGGTTCCAGGCGAGCGCGCCTTTGCCGGCTTGGGTTTCGGTCACTGGGATGCCAAAGGTTTCCGCCAACGCCTGCAGCTCCGTCCAAGCTTCGCCGTAGATGGTCCCGCCTCCCGTGATGATGAGCGGCCGCTCGGCTTGCCGCAGTCGCGCGACCACTTCCCGGATCAGCTCGGGTTCCGGCAACGGCCGGCGCACGCGCCAGACGCGTTTGCCAAAAAATTCGGTGGGCCAGTCGAACGCTTCGGCTTGCACGTCTTCCGGCAAGCTGATGGTCACCGCACCGGTTTCCGCCGGGTCGGTGAGGATCCGGAACGCCTCCGGCAAGCTGGCCAAGAGCTGCTCGGGCCGGGAGATGCGGTCGAAGAATTTTGAGACGGGCCGGAAGCAGTCGTTTGCGCTGACGTCGCGCTCCAGCGGGTGTTCGATCTGCTGCAGGACCGGGTCTGGGACGCGGTTGGCGAAATAGTCGCTCGGCAGGAGCAGCACCGGCAACCGGTTGACGGTGGCGACCCCGGCGCCGGTGACCATGTTAAGGGCCCCGGGGCCGATGGAGGTCGTGCAGGCGAACGTCGAGAGCCGGTTGCGGTGTTTGGCGAAGGCGGCGGAGAGGTGCACCATCCCCTGCTCGTTTTGCGGCCGGTAGAAGCGCAGCCCCTCGTCTTCGGCGAGTTCCACGATGCCTTGACCGAGGCCGGACACGTTGCCGTGACCGAAGATGCCCCAAATTCCTTCGATGAACCGGTTCTGACGACCATCCCGTTCCACGTGCTGCCGGGCGATGAAACGGACCAACGCTTGGCCCACGGTAAGGCGAATACTCTTGCTCATAGGCGGATGTTGACGACTGACCTGAAGGGTGAAGGCTGCCTACGCGTGCAGACCTCGCCCGGGATCACTGCGGTTTAAGTGAAGAGGGTTGGGGGGGAGTGAACGCGCAAGGAGCTGGCTTGCGGATTTCTCTGCTCCACAAAAGACGTGGAAAGGTCGGGTTGTCAAAACCTAAAACGCGTTTTACTTGCGATTGCCTTTTGG
>CAXUNV010000130.1:4249-10089 GCA_964252355.1 uncultured Chthoniobacterales bacterium
CTAAAGTGCAAGTGGCGCGCCGTCCCGCACCCCCCCACCCATGCAAAGGGCAAACGTTCCGAGAACCGACCTTCACGCCTCAACCCTCGCCCTTGGCACCGACTACTTCGGCAGCACCGTCAGCCAAGAGCGGTCGCGGGAACTCATGGACCGTTACTTCGAGGCCGGCGGCAACGTCCTCGATACGGCTGAACTCTATGCGCGTTGGGTTCCGGGTGGAGAGCACCGGAGCGAAACCGTCGTCGGCGAATGGTTGCGCGACCGGGGCGTGCGCGATCAGGTGATCGTGTCGACCAAGGGTGGGCACCCAAAATTGGATTCCATGGACGTCCCGCGGCTGTCGAAGGCCGAGATCGGAGCCGACCTGGACGGCAGCCTCCGGCGTTTGGGGGTCGAACGGGTCGACCTTTATTGGCTGCACCGCGACGCGCCCGGTTACCCCGTCGAAGAGGTCCTGCAAAGCTTAGAAGGGTTCCGGCAGGCCGGCAAAATCCGTTACGCCGGCTTTTCCAACTGGACGGAGGCGCGCGCGGAAGAGGCGCGTCAGGCGGCGGAACGCCTGGGCGTCCCGGGGTTCGTCGCCAGCCAGAACCTCTGGAGCTTGGGCGAGGTCAACCGAGACAAAGCCGACCCGACCTGGGCGTACCTCGACGGGTCGTTCGTCCGTTGGCACGTCGAACACGGTTTCGGTGCGTTCCCGTACCTGACGCAGGCGAGCGGCTACTTCCGCCGGTGCGAACAGGGCACCCTGGAGGAAACTCCCCCGGACAACCGTGTCCGGGTGTTGTTTGATCACCCGGAAAACCGGAAACGCTTTGAGCGCGTCCGCCGCCTTCAGGAAAAGTACGGCTTTTCGGTCGGACAGATCGTCCAGGGTTACCTCACCAGCCAACCGTTCGCGGTTTTCCCCTTGGTCGGCCCGAGAACGGTCGACGACTTGGAGGAGAGCTTGCGCAGCTTGGGCACGACCCTTTCGCCAGGCGACCTCGCCTACCTGGAACGCGGGGAGGCGTAGGGGAAGGTGGACAGAGGTGCGACTCCCTTGCTCACGAGGACCTTTGCATGACCAAAACCGAACCGCGGCGTAGGCAAATTTTGAGCCTCCTGGAAGCGACGGGCACCTTGAACGTCAGTCAGTTGGCCGACCGTTTCGGGGTCAGCGTCGTCACCGTCCGCAAGGACCTGGACGACTTGGAGTCCGAGGGGTTGTTGCAGCGCACGTTCGGCGGGGCCGTCTTTTCCCACCGCAGCCGGTTCAACCGATCGTTCCTCGAGCGCGCGCAGCAGCACCGTCAGGAAAAGCTCGCCATCGCCGCCGCGGCCTTGGGGTACATCCAGGATGGGGACACCATCGTTCTGGACGCCGGCACCACCACGCTCGCCTTGGCGCAGCTGTTGAAGAAACAGGTTAGGTCGGTTTTTGTCATCACCTGTTCCGTCCCGGCCGCCCTCGAGCTCTCCAGCGCCGGCTATGAGATCCTTTTGTTGGGCGGCATGGTCCGAAACAAGAGCCTGGCGCTGCTGGGTCGCGAGACCTTGACCATCATCGAGCGTTACCGGGCGGATAAAGCCTTTTTGGGTAGTTCGGGCTTCACCGCCGAGCGGGGGCACAGCACACCCAACCCTGACGACGCGCAAGTCAAAGAAGCGTTCATGCGGATCGCGGAAGCGACGTACGTCTTGGTCGATGCTTCCAAGTGCGGTCACAACTGCCTGACCAGCTTCGCGCGCCTCCGCGACGTCGAGTTGACGGTCACCGACGGCCGCCTCACCCGCGGTCAGGCCAAAGCGTTGGAAGCGGCCGGTGCCAAGCTCCGGATCGCGGACAAGGTGGAGCCGGGCAAGGCGTCCGACGGCACGGACGCCGCCTTCGCGGCGTCAGGGCCAAACTCCTCGCGCAACCACCACAAGCCGCTGCACCGCCGGCGCGGAAGGTAGGGCAGGCGAGACGCCTGCCATCCCCGGGAGGGCCGGTTCTCCGTCACCGCCGAAAATCCCGCCCCGCAGACGTCGGGTCACGGCCAGCGCGGGGGGCGTCCGCGCTACCCCGTCGCTAGGCAGGACGCCTTCCGTTCTCCATTTGTCATTTTGCATTTTCGATTTCTCATGCACGCCATGCTGGACAAAAGGCCTCTCGCTGGCCTTGACTTGATCGCGAGGAATGGAGCGCCTCAGGAATACCCGGATCAGGAGGAACGCCGCGCGACCTACACGCTCCCACGAATCTTGGCTACGGCGGTTGCTTCTCTGCTGCTGGGCCACGGCCCAGCTGTTGACGGTCGCGTCGGCGGCCCCACCCCCACGTGACGCCGCGGCACCCGTGCCGCCGCAAGCCTCGGTCGGGATTTATCTGACCGCCATCCACGACATCGACATGAACCGGGGCGCGTTCGGCGCCGACTTCTACCTTTGGGCGGTTTCGCCGGCCGGCGCGCCAGATCCCCTCACCACCCTCCAAGTGACCCGGGCACGCACCCAAACCTCCCTGTATCAATACGCCGAGACCGTCGGCGACCGACGGTGGTCGCTGCGGAAATACCGCTGCGAATTATCGAACGAGTGGGCGCTCGCCAATTTTCCTTTTGATAGTCACGTCCTCGCCATCGCCATCGAGCTCAACCCGGATGCGTACACCCCGGTTGATTACGTGAGCGACCAAAAGAATTCCGGCATGGGTTCGCAAATTGCCGGTCCCGGGTGGCAGCTCTCGCAATTCTCGATTTTCAATCGGGAGATCGTCTACCAATCTAACCTGGGTGACCCGAAGTCTGCGGACCTGGAAAAATATCCCGCCGTGGTTTCTACCTTCAAGCTATGGCGCGAGCCGTGGGGGTTGTTCCTCAAACTCATGGGCGGAGCTTACCTCGCGGCGTGCGCGGCATTGCTTGGCGGCTACCTGCAAACCGACCAAGCCACGTTCTTCTCCGGTAGGATCAATCTGCAGATCGGCTGTTTGTTCGCGACGGTCATCAACCATCGCGCGGCTGGCGGCACGGTGGGACGCGCCGACGTTTTCACGCTTCCCGACGCCCTTCACTTGCTTTGTTATCTATTCATCTTCGTCTGTCTGATGCTGACGATCCGATCACGACGCTTCCACGAAACCGGCCAGGGTGAGAGGGTCACCCACTGGGAGCGCCGGTCGACATGGTGGCTGGCGATGGCCTTTTTGATCCTCAACGTCGGTTTTGTGGTCGTGGCCGCGCTCACCCCACCGCACGCCGACACCCTCCGAACGATCGAAGTTGGAGACTAGCGCAAAGAGGAACCCGGGCGTTTCGCCGGCTACGGGGTGAGCGGCCACTGCCCGAGGTTTGGTCGGGCAAGGCGAGGAATCCCGCATGCGGGACCGCCGGGCCGCAAGCGACGCGAGAGCATCCTTTGAGACGCCGCTGGGTTGCGGGCTACGCGTGCGACGTTCCGCGTGAGCGGTTCTCCGCCCTGGAGGAGCAAGGGAGGATGGCCCAGGCTTTATACCCTAGATTTCAGGCCCGAAGGGCCGGCAGAACCCCAGCCCAGGGCTTGCCCTGGGTGGGGCGTTAGGAATGGACCAGCCCTGAAGGGGCGTCAGAGGACGTTCCGCCCGCGCCTCTCTCGCCCCTTCAGGGCTAATCTTCTTTTCCGCCCATTCCCAGGGCAAGCCCTGGGCTGGGGTTCCCTTGCCCCTTCGGGGCGCTTCGGCGGCTCCGCCGAACCCCAGGGCAAGCCCTGGGCTGGGGTTCTGCCGGCCCTTCGGGCCTGAAATCCAAGACCAAGGTTCCCATGCCCCTTTGAGGCGAAATTGCGCCGAACCCCGGGCAAACCGCTGTTCCGCCTGTCGAAACTCCGGAGCGCCGTTCGACTTGACTGTGGAAGCCAAGCAACGAACCACCAAAGCGAGAGGACGAAACCATGCAATACCTGCTACTGATTTATGATAACGAGAAGCGCTGGGAAGGGGGTTACGACCCGGCCGAGATGAAGGAGTACAACGCGTTTGGCAACGCGCATCGGGCGGCGATCAAAGGTGGCCATGCCTTACGGCCCACCAGCGAGGCGACGACCGTGCGGCTGCGCGACGGCAAGCGGCTGACCACCGACGGACCTTTTGCCGAAACCAAAGAGCAACTCAGCGGTTATTACCTGATCGACGCGGCACATCTGGACGACGCCCTTGCCATCGCCGCGGACCTGCCCGCGGCGCGTTACGGTACCATTGAGGTCCGGCCCATCATGACGTTTTCGTGACGGAGCTGGAGCGCCTTTTTCGGGACGAGTGGGGACGCATCTTGTCGGCGCTGATCAGGTCCGTCGGCGATTTCGATCTCGCCGAGGAAGCGCTCCAAGAGGCGTTCTCCGCCGCCGTGCAAGGGTGGGGATCTGGTGCGCCGCGCAACCCGCGCGCTTGGCTTTATGGAACCGCCAAGCACAAAGCGATCGACCGGATCCGGCGACGGACGCGCTTCGCCGGGAAAGAGAGAGAACTGGCGCTCCTGTCCGAAGCGGAGAGTCCGACCGCGCACGAGGTCGACGAAGCGTTCGCCGTGCCCGATGAACGCCTACGCTTGATCTTCACCTGCTGTCATCCCGCGCTTGCCGCCGAGGCGCAGGTGGCGCTGACGTTGCGCACCGTCTGCGCGTTGACGACGGAGGAAATCGCGCGCGCGTTCGTGGTGCCGACCGCGGCCATGGCGCAGCGGCTGGTCCGTGCGAAGGCAAAAATCCGGGGCGCGGCGATTCCTTACCGCATTCCTTCAGAGTCCGAGCTGCCGGAGCGGTTGTCGGCCGTGACGGCGGTGATCTACCTGGTGTTCAACGCAGGTTATGCGGCCGGGGAAGGCGACGCACTGATCCGTCAAGAACTCTGCTCGGAGGCGATCAGGCTCGGGCGGCTGCTGCGCAAGCTCCTACCGGTGCCGGAACCGGAACTCGACGGCCTGCTGGCGCTGATGCTGCTGCACGACTCACGCCGTGCAGCCCGCGTGAATGCCGCGGGGGAACCGATTCTGCTCGCAGACCAAAACCGCTTACTCTGGAAGCGCGCGCAGATGGACGAGGGGCGCGCCCTCGTGCAGACGGCGCTCCGGAGCGGACCGCCGGGCAGTTACGCGTTGGAAGCGGCCATCGCGGCGGTGCATGCCGACGCGGCGCGCGCGGAAGAAACCGATTGGCCACAGATCGTGGCGCTCTACCATCGGTTGTACGCGCTGCACCCGGCGCCCGTGGTCGCGCTCAACCGGGCCGTCGCCATCGCGATGGTGAGTGGCCCCGAAACGGCCCTCCCTTTGCTCGATGAACTCGGCGCTGACCTCGCCGACTACCATCTCTGGCACGCCGCACGCGCCGACTTGCTGCGCCGGCTCGGCCGCAAAGAAGCCGCCATTGCCGCCTACCGAAACGCGCACGCCCTCGCCCAAAACGGCGTGGAAAGACGGTTTTTCGAGCGTCGGCTCGACGAACTAGGTGGTAAGGAGCGTTAGCTTCGATGCGGGCGGTGTCGGCTCCTGCTTGATCCAGGCTTGTTTGCCGTCACGCACGACGGGCCCGCACCCGTTGTGGCCCACCGGTCTTCGCCTCGGAAAGGGGAGCGCGGGCGTCCCGCCCGTTTTCAGCATGCGGGGCGCCCTCCCCCCTCCCGAAGCTTGTCGATGCCGACCGGCAGGGGCACCCACGGTGCTAATCGCCCGTGCATGGGTCAACTACGGCCTCAACGCCCGACCAGAGCCTGCCCGATGGTCACCAACGTCCTGCATGATTCGACGGTTTTAGCGACCCAAGGCCGGGGTATTGCCGAAAACAAATGCCGCTGCCCTTGCCGGGGCGAGCTGGTCCAGCGCCACGAAATGTGTTTGGAGCGCCCG
>CAXUNV010000130.1:10154-10462 GCA_964252355.1 uncultured Chthoniobacterales bacterium
AGTAAGGCCTGAACGGCAGCTTCCGGTCCGTCAGACCAAGCGGTTACGGCAAGCAAAACGTCATAGGCGCCTTTGGGGTGCTTGCGCCCGTCGAACGCATTCACCTTGAGCACCAGCAAAGGGCCGATGTCTGCGATGGGCACCTTCAAAGAGCGCGGCGTGCCGTAAAGGTCACTTCCCTTTACCGCGATCCACCGGCGCTTCTACAGGGCCGATCGATTACCGGACAGAGGCTGGCCGTGACGCCTTATTTACCGCGCGGTGCCGTCCGGATTGGCACCATCCTCTGTGAGAAAGTCCAGGTATAG
>CAXUNV010000131.1:0-4476 GCA_964252355.1 uncultured Chthoniobacterales bacterium
GTTCCCGTCAGGTGCAACCGATCGCGCAACGCGTCCAAGAGGGTCACGCGCGGGTCGAGACGCAACGTGACCGCCTCGCCGTTCACGGTCATGCGCACCTCAACGGACGGAGCGGCGTCCGCGCGGCCCTGCGGTTCCGACGGGGTGGCCGGTTCGTCCGCCCGGGCGCGACGCGCCAGCGGCAGCGTCACCCCGAGCGACGCCGAAACGGCGGCAAGTTGGCTCAAAAATTGGCGGCGGGAAGAACCCGGCGGCGTCTCCGCGCCGGACGACTCGGATGGGGGATGAACCTCTCGTGGCATGAACAACCTCCGGTGGGGCGGCCAGAGCTTACGCCGGCCGGGCGCTGCGCGCACCGGAAATGACGAAATGACAGATGGAGAAAAATGACAAATGGAAAATGAGCGGGCTGGACGGCAGGCAGCCCACCTTCCGCCAACCACCCGGCGTGGTAACTTCCCCTTGCCATGCCGCACTACCCTGACCTCGAAGGACGCGTCGCCGTGGTCACCGGCGCAAGCCGGCGGACCGGCTTGGGCGCCGCGTTCTGCCGCGCCCTGGCCGAGCAGGGTTGCCGCATCTTCTTCACGCACCACCAAAGCTACGACGCCGCGCACGGGATCGGCATTGACCCGGACGGTCCGCGCCTTCTCACCGAGGAACGCCGAAGGTTTTGCGTTCGATCTGGCGAACCCCGGGGCGGCCACGGCGGTCTTGGACGAAGCCGAGCGGCGGCTCGGCCCGGTTTCGGTCTTGGTCAACAACGCCGCGCACTCCACCCGCGACGGTTTTGCCCGGCTCACCGCGGAAACCCTGGACGCCCACTACGCCGTGAACGTCCGGGCCACGGCGCTGCTGTCGGTGGAGTTCGCCCGCCGGTTCGCCGCCGGAGCCGGCGGGCGGGCCGGAACCGGCGGGCGGGCCGGAACCGGCGGGCGGATCATCAACCTCACCTCCGGCCAGGACCTCGGTCCAATGCCGGAAGAGTTGGCCTACGCCGCGACGAAAGGGGCGGTGGCCGCCTTCACCCGTTCCCTCGCCCGGGAACTGGCCCCGCGCGGCATCACGGTCAACGCCGTCGACCCCGGTCCGACCGACACCGGTTGGATGGCGCCAGGGTTACGGGACGCCTTGGCGGCAAACCACGGCTTTGGCCGCGTGGGTCTCCCTTCTGACGCCGCGCAGTTGGTCGTGTTCCTGGCAAGTGAAGCCGGCGGGTGGATCAGCGGCGAGGTGCTGCATTCCCGAGGCGTCTGATCGCGCTGACGCTTAGCCGGTTTCGAGGCGAGCTGCCTCCCCAGAAGTGAAGAACCGTTTGCAGGGAGAACGCGTTGCGATAGGGTTTTGGTCTTCATTAGGCACCAGGCGTTCTGCTGATCAAACCATCCGACCAATCCGACGTTTTGGGGGCGCGGAACTGATGGCCGCGCAAGGTGTTTGACCTTTCTCTCGCCACCAACGCCCGACCATGCTCACTGGAAAAAAACTCATCCTCGCCACCAAGCCGTTCGCCGTAGAAATTCCAGACCGCAGTTGGTGGTGCGTGCTCTCCACAGGAATTCTCCTGGGGGCGTGTTGGGCTGGCAGCTTGCTGGTCCCTACCTTGCCGCTACGGCTTGCCTGCGGGGTGCTGACCGGCCTCTTGATTCTGCGTTTCTTCGTGATCTACCATGACCAACAGCACCAAGCGATCCTGGGCGGTTCACGGCTTGCGGACGGGTTGATGGCGGTGTTCGGCGCGTTCTGTCTCAGTCCCAGCACGATCTGGAAGAGTTCACATAACCACCATCATAATCACAACTCAAAACTTCGCGGTTCGCACATCGGGTCGTTTCCGGTGATGACCCGGACGCAGTTCCTGAAATCCACCAAGACCGAGCGCTTCAAATATCTGTTCATGCGGCACCCGCTGACCATCTTGTTCGGGTACCTTTTCATTTTCCTCTGGGGCATGTGCCTCTACCCGTTTCTGAACGAGCCACGTGAACATAAGGACGGGTTGATTGCCCTGCTTGGACATCTCGCCATCGCGGCGGCCCTGATCGTTTGCTTCGGCTGGCCGGCTTGGCTCATCACCCAGATCCTCCCGCATTTCGTGGCCTGTGCACTCGGCAGTTACCTCTTTTACGCGCAGCACAATTTCCCCGATGTCACGTTCAAAGATTCCTCGGGTTGGACCTACGAAGGCGCGGCGTTGGAATCGTCGAGCTACCTGAAGACCGGCCCCATGATGAGGTGGTTCACCGGGAACATCGGCTTTCACCACATCCACCACCTCAATTCCCGCATCCCGTTTTACCGTTTGCCCGAGGTCTTCCAAAAGCTACCCGAACTGCAAAGCCCCAAGACCACGTCGTTGCACCCGGGCGAAGTCCTCCGTTGCTTGCGCCTGAAGGTTTGGGATGCCGACGCGCAACGGATGGTGGGCATGCCGCGCGGTTAAGCCACCTGCCTTGCCTTCATCGATTTTTGAACGGGCACCTCGACCCGCCTCCGTCAACCCAAACCCGCCTCGGCTTCCTTATGGCAACGACCACCCCCTCCCGAACCGCCACGACCGCAGAAATTGCAGCCTTCCTTAAAGGTGAACTCATTGGTGACGGTTCCCTTTGCCTGACCGGGATCGCCGCTGCGGAAGAGGCGGGCGCAGGCGACTTGACCTTCGCGGACGGAGAACGCCACTTGATCGTCGCGGAAGGTGGCGGAGCCTCGGCCGTCATCGTTTCGGACGTCGCCCGCCCGGCAACCAAGACCCTCATCCGGGTGCCAAACGCACGGCTGGCGATCGCGACGTTGCTGCCGACGTTTTTTCCGGCGGCGGCGTTCGCCCCGGGGATCCACGCGACCGCGGTCGTCGACCCTTCCGCTACGGTGGACCCCACGGTGCAGGTGGGACCGCATTGCGTCATCGGCCCTGGCGCGCAGGTGCACGCAAATGTGCGGCTCCTGGGCGGCAACCATCTCGGGCACGACTGCCGGATTGGTGAAGGTTCACGGTTGCATCCAAACGTGGTGCTCTACCCCGGAACGCAGGTTGGCCGGCGCGTCACGATCCATGCGGGTTCGGTCATTGGTTCAGACGGGTACGGCTACGTGTTCGACGGTGGCCGCCATCGCAAGATGCCCCAGGTCGGCCACGTGGTGATCGGGGACGACGTGGAGATCGGGGCGAATGCGGCCATCGACCGCGGCGCTTTGGGCTCGACCGTGATCGGCGACGGGACCAAGATCGACAACTTGGTACACGTTGCCCACAACGTGGAGATCGGGCGTCATTGCCTGATCATGGGCCAAGTCGGGTTCGCCGGCAGTACGCAGCTGGGCGATTACGGGGTCATCGCATCCCAATCCGGCATCGCGGGTCACCTTAAGCTCGGAACCGGGGCGACCGTCGGCGCCAAATCGGGCGTGATGAATGACGTGCCGGACCGGGGCACCGTGCTCGGGATCCCGGCGGCGCCTGGACTTCAGGCCAAACGGCAGATGGTTGCGATCAAGCAATTGCCTGAACTGGTCCGCCGGGTCCGCGAGCTGGAACGGCAAGTGACGCAACTTCTGGGTGCGGGCACGGCAGGTTCGGACGGCGAAGCGTGATGGCGACGACCCTTCGGTCCCACCGCCGCGTTCCTGCCCCGAACGGGTGATGGCCGGGCAGGAGGAGCGGCGGGAAGTTCGGCGGTTTACACGCCCTGCACTCCCCCCCCTCCCATGACCACCTTCCACCTCGGTTCTGCTGGCCCGGAAGTCACCCAGCTTCAACAATCCTTGAATGCCACCGGTCCCACCCGGTTGCCTCAACTGCCCGTCGACGGCAACTTCGGCGCCCTCACCCTGGCACGCGTCTTGGAATTCCAAGAGAACGCCGGCCTGAGCGTCGACGGTGCCGTCGGACCGATCACCCTCGGGAAGCTTGCGGCGTCTGCCGGTGCTGGGAATGATCCCGCCCCGCGTGGGCGCTCCATCCTGGCCGATTTAGTCGACCGCCAACTCACCGCTTACCAAGACGGGGCTGCGGCCTTCCACACGAGTCCGATCGCCGGCGGTCGGCCCGGGTTCCCGTCGACCCAAGGGGTTTTTCGCATGTCGTCCCGACGCCTGCGCCGGCACTCCAGCAGCGAGTTCCCGTCCCCCTCGGGTAAAGACAACATGGATTTCGCGATGTTTTACCACGGGGGCGAAGCCATCCACGAAGGCAATCCCAACACGCCTTCGCACGGTTGTATCCACGTCGGTGCGCCCGACGCCGAAAGGCTCTTTGCCTGGGTCGGCGACACGGACGTCGTGGTCATCGTCGCCAAAGGGTAGGCGACATGGCGCGGCGCGGCGCGTGCCGTGGCCGGTGGGGGTTGGACCTGGCGTTCGACCCCCGGGGGTGTAAAACCCGGCGCCGGAGGGGGACCCCAAGGGGGGGGGGGGCCCCCCCGACGGCCCGGCGCGGGTCGCGACAGAACGGTTGCTCCGCCTGGGTGCCCGCGC
>CAXUNV010000131.1:4486-7316 GCA_964252355.1 uncultured Chthoniobacterales bacterium
GGTTTTCGCCCCACCGGGTCTCCCGCGAGATCTCGCATGCAGGATTGCTCGCCTTGCCCGACCAAGCTTGTCTGCCCGCCTCACCCCGGCAAATGGCGCGCGCACCAGACTCCCAGCGCCGCCGTGGCCACACAAAGGGCCGTGGAACCGACGACGTTGCCGGCCCCCGACCGCCAACGCCCCTCCAAGAGCAACGCCAAGGTCTGAAGGCTGAAGGACGAAAACGTGGTCAACCCGCCGCAGAACCCGACCGCCAGCAAGGCGACCAACTGCGTCGTGTCGTCCGTTTCACCAACCCGTTCCGCCCAACCGAGGATCAGACCGATCAGGCACGAACCGAGAACGTTGACCGCGAGGGTGCCCCAAGGAAACCGGTCACCCGACCGGCGCGCGACGGCTTCGGAAAGCGCAAAGCGGCAGATGCTGCCCAAGGCGCCGCCGACAAAGACGAGCGCCGCCAAGACCATCACGCGCTCTCCTCCTCAGACAAGACCTGCTCGCCCGCCGCGCGGCCGTCGGCAAACGCGCGCCGCCCACCCTGGGCCTGGAAAGATCGGCAGAACCGGAGTCCAGCCCAGGCCGCCAACAGGCACGCGGCGTGCGAGAAAAAAATGTTCAACGCGAGTTCTTCCCACCGGGAATGCGCCGCCGCCGCGTAGAGAGCGTACGCAAAGGAACTGAACGTGGTGAAACCGCCGCACACCCCGGTCATCAGGAAAAGGCGCGCCTTTTGGCCGAGGCGCACCCGCCGGCGTGGGGCGTGGTCGTCCGAAAGGAAATGGACGACGGCGATGACGAACGACCCTACGACGTTGATGAGCAGGATGCTCAACGGTGGCCAGACGGGAAACGGTTGGAACCACCGGCCGATGATGAAGCGCGCCACGCTGCCAAGCCCGCCCCCGAGCGCGATGAGAAAGAACCGGTTCACGGGGACGGCACCGTCGGTAGAAAAAAGGTCTGTGCTTCCGAAGCCCCGTAGCCGCAGGGCAAGCGCCTTCGATGAAAGGTTCGTGATCGCAGCAAATTACCTCCTACGCGTGTGAAACCGTAGGAGTCATCAGCGCCGAAGTGGCGCGGTTTGCTCGGCCAAAACCAAGCTCGGCAGACCCCATTGCCGACAGGACCGTAGCATGCGTCCGGCGGGGCACAACTCGCCCTCCCTCCAACCCTCCGGCGGAGCCAGCGGAGGTGCGCGCTCAGGTTTTGCTTGAGGAGCCCCCCGGTTACGCGCACGGAAAGAACGCATGTGCAGCGCCCTGGATTACACCGAAGTCGCCGAAGGTCCCTTAGAGGTTGCCGTGCCCACCTCGCCGGGGATGCTTCGCGAGTTGGCCGAACTTTGCGGCTTGGAGAAGGGTGACCCCGTGCTCGACGTGGGCTGCGGCCACGGGTTTCTCCTGCGGTATTGGGCCAAGGGTTGGGGCGTGCACGGCACCGGGCTGGAACGCAGCGCGACGGCCCTCGACCTTGCCCGGCAAAAAGCGGGGGCGGAAGGGGTCGCGGACCGCCTCCATTGGGTGCACGGGCCCGCGACGGACGCCGCGACCGATCCGGGCGGCTACCGTGCCGTCACCTGCCTGGGCGCTTCTTTCGCTTTGGGCGGCTTCGGCCCGGCCGCGCGTTGGATGGCTGGCCGCGTCCGGCCCGGGGGCACCTTGGCCATCGGCGAGCCGTACCTGAAATGGCCGGTACCGGCCGAGGTGCTCCGGCGAGAAGGCTCTTCAGACCTGCAAACCCGGGAGGTTTTGTTGGACGCCATGCGCCAGGCAGGCTGCACGCCGGTGGGGATCATCTTGGCGCCGCTCCGTCAATGGGACCGCTACTGCACGTCGAGCTGGCGCGCCGTGGCGGCGTGGGCCCGCGCAAACCCCGGTCACCCCGACCGATTCCGTCTGGAATGCGAGGCGCGCGTCTGGCGGCGCCGGTACCACCGGTTTGCCCGGCGCACGGTCGGTTGGGCGCT
Source organism: uncultured Chthoniobacterales bacterium (assembly GCA_964252355.1). Taxonomy (GTDB): domain Bacteria; phylum Verrucomicrobiota; class Verrucomicrobiia; order Chthoniobacterales; family JAFAMB01; genus CAXUNV01. Next base: position 6,453 of record CAXUNV010000131.1, read on the forward strand.
TTTCGTGGGAAGGCCGGAACGGCAGCGGTAGGGCAAGGCGGCTCGGGAACGGAAAGTGGCTTCCAACTTCCCGCCCCCCTCACCCCTCCACCGCTTGGCGCACGCCGGATTCCGCGCTGGCCACGGCCGCCGTGACCATGGCAAGGCTGTGGAGGTTGTCCGCGCTCCGGGTTTCCGGCGGCGGTCCCCTATGGATGGCGGCCAAGAATTGGCGCATGACGGAGTGATGGCCCCGGGTCTCTTCGGCAGTGGGCGGCGGCGGCGCCGGCATCGCTTCCATCTCGCTGAAGAAGCCGCCGGTGGCTTTGACGCGTTCCACGCGCACCTCGGCCGTGCCGTCCCAGAGCGCGGTGCCCTGCGTCCCGACCACCCGCCACACCGAATCCCACGAGGTGCGGAACCCATCAGCGCACCAGCTTGCCCGGTAAGTGAACCGGACAAGGTCCGCCAGGGTAAAACTGGCCACAACCGACGACCCGTGGTCAAACCAGGAGCCCGGCGGGTTCCACTCCTCGCAATACACCGAGACGGCGTTTTTGCCGGTCAGGTAACGGGCGGCGTCAAACGGGTGAATCGCCATGTCTTGCAGGAACACGTGGGGCATGCGCTCGCGAAACCCGCCGAAATGCGGCGCGATGAAGAGGTCGGCGTGCACACTCGTCACCTCGCCGATGACACCGCTGGCGACGACGGCCCGCAGTTGGCGGATGCCGGGGTTGAACCGCCGGTTCTGCATGACTGCATGCACTTTGCCGGCTGCGGCGGCGAGTCCGATCAAGGTGCGGGCGTCCCCGAGGTTCAGCGCCAGCGGCTTCTCTTCGAGCACGTGCAAGCCGGCCCGCAACGCCGCGGCCGCCGGCGCGC
>CAXUNV010000131.1:7326-10446 GCA_964252355.1 uncultured Chthoniobacterales bacterium
GACCTCCAGGTGGGCCGCCGGCTGGGTGATGTCGAACAACGCGTCGGCCGGGGTTTCGGCCAGCGCACGGTCCACGGCAGCAAACACCTTGGCGTTCAGTCCAAAAGCCTGCGCCTGCGCTGCCGCGGCTTCGGGGCGCACGTCGACCAAGGCAACCACGTCGACTCCCAACCCTTGCGCGCACCGGATCCATTCGGAACTCATCATGCCGCACCCGACTAAAATGGCCCTCACTTGTTCCACGCTCATGAGCGCAGACCATAGACGCGGTAAGACCGGGTTGCCGGAAGCAAAAGACCGTGACCATGCCGGGTCTCATGCCGCCCGTTTTGCGATTTTCGATTGGCGATCTGCGATTTGGGTGCGCGGCACCCCGCCTTCACCCGCCGGGCAGCGCGCGTCGCAGCCAATCGATCAAGGCGGCGAGATTGAAGGGCTTGGTCATGTAATGGTCAAAGCCCGCCCGTAAAGCGCGCTGCTGATCTTTGGGGCTTGAGAACGCCGAAACGGCCACCGCCGGCACCCGGTTTTCTGGACCCGAGATGGCCCGGAACCGTGCGATGAACTCGATGCCGTCACCATCCGGCATGGCCAGATCGCAAAGGACTGCCTCCGGCCGGAGCTGTTGGCACCGCTCCAAGGCCTCCTGCACGCCCGAAGCGGTGACGACGCGGTAGCCGGACCGTTTGAGCGCAAGCTCCATCAATGCACGGGTATCCTCGTGGTCCTCAACCACGAGCACGAGCCGTCCCGGGGTTTCCGGAGCTGGGTCTGGAAAGGTTCCGCTCACTCCCATCCCGATTTCGCCGCCGGACAGCCATCCAGCCGTTTTTACTTTTCTGACGGCCTTGCCCGCCCTATTGACCTCGGTATTCTCCCTTTCGCGACATGGATTTGCCACCGGCCAAGGTGATCGTGGAACTCGCGGCGCACCTGGATGGGGCGCGTGCGGTGCTCACCTCGCAGTGGCGTGACGCCGTGCGGGGCGCGTCCGACATCCCCGCTTCGCGACGCCTCAGCGAGTCGCAATTGGTCGACCACCTGCCGGCGGTGTTTGCCGACCTCGTCACCTACCTGCGTCTGAGCGGGGACGACACCACCCGCAACGAGGTCGGGCGCACCGGGTCGGAGCATGGCCACAACCGCTGGCAACAGAGCTTTCGGCTGGAAGAATTGCTCCGGGAGGTCGCCGTGCTGCACCGCACCGTCGTCGACGGTGCCGTGAAACCGTTCCTTCGGTCGAGCCGTCTGACGGAAGAGGCCGGGGAAATGGTGCGGACGTTGGTCGACCGTTTTTTCGAAGATCTGGCGGTTTCGTCCACGGGCCGTTTCGTCGCCGACGTGAACCAGCGGTTGGAACGCTCCACCCGAGAGTTGGAGCGCGCCAACGCCCGGCTGGCGACGGCCGACGAAAACCGGCTGCGGCTGCTGCGGGCGGTGACTCACGAGCTTGGCAACGCGTTGAACGCCCTGACCTTGGGCTTGGGCGTGCTCGGGTTGGCGGACAACAATGCCGAGCGCGAACGGGTGCTCAGCCTCTGCCACCGCAACCTTGGGGACATGGAAGCGATGCTGGGTGACCTCCGCGATTACGGCACCCTGTTCGCCGGGGAAGCGCACCCCGAAATCGGGCCGGTGGTGGTCGCGGAGCTGGCCATTCAACTAGTCGACGGGCACCGCCTGTTGGTGCAGGCGGAAGATTTGGATCTCCGCGTGCGCGTCGATCCAAACCTGTCGACCGTCCGCACCGACGCGCGCAGGCTCCGGCAGATCGTCAGCAACCTTATCTCCAACGCCGTCAAGTACCGCGATCCGGTGAAGCGACCCGGCTGGGTGGAGCTTTCGCTGGAGCGCGCCGGACCTGACCGTTGGCGTGTGGCGGTGAGTGACAACGGCCTCGGCATAGCGCGCGAAAACCTAAGTACCATCTTTCAAGAATTCCGGCGGGTTAACCCGGACGGCGCCGCCCATGGCACCGGGTTGGGGTTGGCCATCGTGAAAGGCTTGACCCAACTGCTCGGCGGCGAGGTCCACGTTGAATCGGAACCGGGCCAAGGCAGCCGGTTCGCGATGGAGTTCCCCACCGAGCTCCCTACGCCGGACCCGCCCCGGGACGGATCGGCTTAACCGCGGCATGGGCGGGAGCGTTGCCGTCGCGTCAAGGAAACACCCCGTCGCGTCACCTCGCCTTGTTCTGTCGCTTCAGCACGTGTTAGCTTGCCCCATGCCCCGCCTGATTCCTCGCCCACGCTCCCACGTTCTCCTGGCCTGTGCGGTTCTGTTGGTCACAGGCGCCGCCGCCGACGCCCGCACCCCCGGCCGGCACCACATCAGCCAACGCCGGGCCGAGCGCGTGGCGCTCGCCAAGGTTCGCGGTGGCCGGGTGCGCAGCGCCCAATTGCAAACCGTGCAGGGTCAAGAGGTCTGGGTGGTGGACGTTTCCCAACCGGGTAAACCGAACGGCCGCGAGGTGCGCGCGGCGTGCCTTTCGCTGGAAAGGGTGCGCGCAGCCCGTAACTTGACCCATGCGGCGGGTGAAGGTGGCGGTGCCGCCTCGTCGCAAGCGAGGTGGTGAGAGTAAAATCGTCAAATCGCGGCGGAGACGCGCCGCAGCTGGTGGTCTCGACGCGCGCCCTCTGGGCCCTGGTCGCCGTACTTGGCGTCATCGCCTTTTTTCTGGGCGCGCTCACCGTTTGGCTGGTCCTTTCGCACCAGTCGCCGCCCGCGCTCGGCGTCGCGCCGGCCGCCAACGCCTTGGGTGGCAGGGACGCGCCCAACGGAAGCGGTCCCAACCCGGCCGACGCTCCCGACCGGGCGAAAACCGCCGTGACCGCCGGCAATTTCTACTTCGACCGAAAACAGTGGCGCGAAGCCGCCGAGCAGTACGAAACGGCCCTCAGCCGCGGCCTCGACAACGCCGACGTGCGCACCGACTTGGGAAGCGCTTACCGGTTCAGCGGCGATTTTGCCAAGGCCGAACAGAACTACCAAACGGCCCAACGCGAAGATCCGAACCACGAAAACAGCCTTTACAACCTCGGCACGCTGAGTTTGGAAAGTTTGCACGACAACGGTCGGGCCGCCGGTTACTTCCGGGATTTCCTGCGCCGCTTCCCCAAC
>CAXUNV010000132.1:0-10346 GCA_964252355.1 uncultured Chthoniobacterales bacterium
CTACGGCTATGGCTATCCGTACGACCTTGGCTTTTTTGGCCTCGGCTTCTACGGCTTCGGGTACCCGTATGGGTATGGCTACGGCGCTGCTTACCCGTACAACTACGATTATTACGGGTACGACTCAGACTACGACTACAATGGCGCCGCTCTCCGGGGCCGGCGTTTGAGTTCCAGCACCGAGGTTGCCGTCCAAGCGGAGTTGGCCCGCCAAGGTTACTATCGAGGGACGGTCGATGGCGTGATCGGAGACGGGACCCGCAGCGCGATCCGGGAGTACCAAAAAGATCACGGCCTACCTGCGGACGGCCAAGTCAGCTCTCGGCTCATCTCCTCGTTAAAACCCCGCTGAGCTACGGAGCCCGCCGCGGGCAGGGGAGGCCCTACCCGCGGCTTCGTCCGTTGCCCCCGCGCTCCTTTCGGCGGACGGTGCCTGCATGGTTCCGTCCGTCATCAGCGTCAGCGAGGTTTCGATCCGGTACGGTGCCCAAACCGTTCTAGATCGCGCCACCTTGAGCTTGGCCGAGGGCGAACGGGTCGGGTTGGTGGGCCGAAACGGGAGCGGTAAAACCAGCTTTCTGCGCATTCTTGTCGGCGAATTGGCGCCGGATGCGGGCACGTTGGGGCGGCGGCGTGACCGGTCGATCGGTTATGGCGCCCAGAAGCCGGGGCTCGACGCAAGCGCCACCGTCTGGGCCAACGCCTTGGAGGGTGCCCGCCGTTCGCTTGACCTGATCGCCGAGTACGAGCGCACCCCGTCCGACCGACCGGAAAGCGCTTGGCTTTTCGACCGGATTGCGGCGGAAGACGGCTGGAACCTTGAGCCTCGCTTGCGCAGCCTGCTCAACGACTTGCGCGCGCCGGCTCCTGAGCGTCTCGTCGGGACGCTTTCTGGTGGAGAAGCTCGGCGGGTAGCCCTCTGCCGTGCGCTGCTTGGCCGGCCCGAGCTGCTCTTGTTGGACGAACCGACCAACCACCTCGACCCGGAGTCGATCGCTTGGCTGGAGGATTTCCTATCGCGCTACCGTGGCACCTGCCTTTTTGTTACCCACGACCGGTATTTTCTCGACCGCGTCGCCACGCGCATCGTCGAACTAAGCCGCGGCCAGTTCCTCTCGCACGAGGGTAACTACACCGATTACCTCATCGCCCGGGCCGAGCGGCAGGCTGTGGAAGACCGGGCGGAGCGGGTTCGGCAAAAGTTCTTGAAGAGTGAGCTCGCCTGGGTACGCAAAAACCCGAGTGCGCGCCGCACGAAATCGGTGGATCGGGTTGCCCGCTATTTCGAGTTGGCGGCCCAACACCCGCCGGAAGCCGAGATCGACGTCGAATTGGTGATCCCGCCAGCCCCGCCGCTGGGTGAACGGGTCATTGAAGCCGCGGATTTGGCGGCCGAAGTCGACGGCCGTCGCCTGTTCAACCACGTCAGCTTCGACCTTCGGCCGGGCGAGCGGCTGGGCGTGATCGGGCGCAATGGGGTGGGTAAATCGACGCTCCTCAAGCTAATTTTGGGCCAGATGGCGCCCGCCTCAGGCAAGGTGGTGATCGGGCCACGCTCGGTCATCAACCACGTCGACCAGCAACGGACCGCCCTGGACGATGCGCGGACAGTTTGGGAGGAGGTGGGCGACGGCCGCGAACAGATCCCGTTCGGCGAGGGTCTCATCTCCACGCGCGGTTACCTGCGTCGTTTCCTTTTCACCGATGAACGCATCAACTCCAAAGTCGAGGCTCTCAGCGGCGGTGAACGGCGTCGGGTGCTCCGCGCCAAAATCCGGCCTCCAGGCCGTAACGTGCTGATCTTGGACGAGCCGACCAACGACCTCGACCTGGGCACGCTTCGGCTGTTAGAGGAGGCGCTCGTGGGTTTTCCCGGCAGCGCCATCGTGGTGAGTCACGACCGCTATTTTCTCAACCGCGTCTGCACTTCCATCCTGGCTTTCGAGGAGGACGGGTCCGTGCAGCGGTCGGTCGGCAATTACGACTATTACCTGGAGAAACGGGCGGCGGCGATGGCGTCGGCCGCCGAGCAAGGTTCGGGTGGCGACCGGGCGGGGGTGACGGCACCCGGTCCCCACCTCAAAGTAGTCATCGACCGGGCTGGTGGACCGCGGCGCCTCACTTGGAAAGAGGCGCGTGAGTTGGAAGGGATGGAGCGGGCCATCACCGAGGCGGAAGCGGAGGTCAGCCGGCTGGAAACCCTTTTCGCCGACCCCGATTTCTTCCGAAAACACGGCGCGCAACGGCCCGCCTTGGAAAGGGACTTGGAACGGGCGCGGCTCACGGTGGAACGTCTTTACGCCCGTTGGGGTGAACTTGAGGCGGTGGCAGGTGAGCGGTCGTAAGTCGCTGGTGCCGGAAGTCCGAATCCGGAAGGTAGGGCAAGGTGAGGAACCTAACCTGCCGCTGGGCGCGCGCCAGGGTGGGGCCGCCTTCGTGCCTGCGGTGGGGCGAAGACCCAGACTGCCAAGCCGTGTGCGGCTATCGCCTGGAAAAGCCTGCAGGTTGGTCTGAGCCGGGCTTGAACGACCCTGGGACGCCTCTAGGGTCGTTCCGCAGCGGCACCCTCCAGTCGGCGCCGGTTTCCCCCGAGGGCTACCTGCATCTCCGGCTGGGGGGAATGCCCCACCGGGTCGCCCGCGGGTTTCAGCCCCACTCGGAACGCGGAACGCCCAACCCGGAACTCCGTGCGCGCGCAGCGAGCCCCTTACCGTCTGGAGATGTCCTGGTACTCCGCATACCCGCGGAGCGCGTCGACCGCCCGGTTCAGCGGTTCGTCTTTGAAAGCCGCCACGATCTCCTTCTCTTCCGGGCTCAGGTAGTCGCCGCGATCCTTCAGCAGGAACCCGCGTTCGTCGGACACGGACGTGGGTGCGCCGATCGCGGGCGGGATGCCGCGTCGCTCGATCGCACTGTGGCGCGGCGTGAAATATTCCGCCGTGGTGAATTTGATCGCCGACCCATCAGGCAGCGGCACTTCGCTCTGAATCACGCCTTTGCCGAACGTGGTCTCTCCCACGACCACGGCCCGGGACCAATCCTTCAGTGCGCCCGTGACGATCTCGGCCGCACTCGCGGTCTGGCCGTTGACCAGCAGCGCCATCGGCCAGTGGGCGTATGGGCCGTCGCGGTCGGGGGTGGAAAGCTCTTGTCGGTTTGCCCCGTTCCGGCCTTCCGTGGAGACGACGAGGCTTTTGGCCGGAAGGAACAGGGCGCTGGTGTTCACCGCGCTGTTCACCAATCCGCCCGGGTTGAAACGCAGGTCGAGCACCAGCGAAGTCGCCCCGGCCGCCTTGAATTCGCCAAGCTTCTTTTCGATCTCGTCCGCGGTACGTTCCACGAATTCCGTCACCCGCAGGTACCCGATTTTGCCCGCGGCAGGCCCGCCCGCTTCGATGATGCGGGCATCTCGCACGCTGGGCACCTGCACCACCTCCCGGCGCACGACGAGGTGCAACGCCTGCTTGGCCGTGGGGCGGGTGAGGTCGAGCGTGACCGGTTGGCCGGGGTCGCCGTTGAGCAAACGGCCGAGCCCGTCAAAGGTCAGACCGCGCGTCGACGTGCCGTTCACGGCGGTGATCTGGTCGCCGGTCTGCACGCCGGCCCGTGCCGCCGGTGCGTTCTCGATGGACGAAACCACGGTGAACGCGCCGGAGACCTGCGCCACGACCACGCCCAGTCCGCTCATCTCGCCCCGGGTCTCGTACCGTTCCGCTTGGTAAGCGGCCGGATCATAAAATTCGCAGTGCGGATCCAGGCGCGCGACCACGCCGCGCAACGCCCCGTACACCAAATCGCGGTACCCGGTCTTGGCTGGATCGATGTAGTCCTGACGCACGACTTGGAGGGCGCGGCTAAACGCGAGGGCGGCCTGCGCCAAGTCGTCCGTGCCAGGTGCCAACGGCACGGCCGAGAGCAACGTCAGACCCAAGGCCAACTCCACCGCGATTGCCACCCAGGCAAAAGAGCCTTTCCTCACAAAGCCGAGGCTAGCACACCTGCGGGCGCGCGCCAGAAGCGCGGTCCTAACGTCGCCGTCCGCGGCCGGTTTGCACGCTGACCCGCACCACGTCTCCCGGCCGCAGGCGGACGCGACCAAAGCCGCGCACCCGGATGCTCGTCTCGCCGGTGAAGACTGAACTCACCAAAAACCACCCGATCTCGACGGATACGAAGTCTCGGGGCGAAACTTCTGCAAATCCCGCGGCTTCCACCTCGATGACAAATGCGCCAAACGGGCGGCGTTGCACTTTGGTGATGGACGCTTCCAGGCGTTTCATCTCCGAGGGCACGGCCGTCCTCGCCTTTGCGTCTCTCATCTTTGCCACCTCTCCTCCACGATGCGCGACCGCCTTGCCCGCGGCAACTCACGAGACGGTCCGGCCGACGTGGCGTCGGTTCACTACACGTGGTACCGTGCTCGCCCTGAGCACCGCCTTTTGGGCGTATGCGAACCGTTCCGCAATGTTGACGCACCTTGGTCCTGTAAGGACCCAGACTTCCCCGCTGATTGTTTTCGACGACGCTTGCGTGCCCTTGGTCCGGGAACCGATTTTGCCGACGTGCGACGCGACGGTCATTGTTCCCGTCAAGGATGAGGAGGGCACGCTGGCGGTGGCGTTGGGTGCCCTCGCCAGACAGGTCGACCGCCAAGGTCGTGCCCTGCCCCGTGAACGTTACGAAATCATCGTCTTGGCCAACAACTGCCGCGACGCGTCCGCCGACGTCGCCCGCGCTGCGGCTGCACGCCATCCCGGCTTTCGCGTGCACGTCGTCGAGGCGGAGCTGCGCGGACGGGCCGCCTGCGTCGGGTTCGCGCGCCGGTTGTTGATGGAAGAGGCGTGCCGTCGCCAACTTTCACGCCGGCGGGGCCCGGCGGTGATTGCGTCGACGGACGGCGACACCGTCGTCACGCCGGATTGGTTGTCGGCCAACTTTGCCGAGCTGGCTGCCGGCGCCGATGCGGTGGGTGGCCGCGTCCAGACCGACGATGCCGAACGCGCGGAGTGGGACCCTTGGACGCGCGCCTGTTATCTGCGGCGCGTGGCTTACGGCCTGCTCCGCCTGGAGTTGGAATCGTTCCTCGATCCCGACCCGCACGACCCGTTCCCGCGGCATTACTACCACAACGGCGCGAGTTTTGCGCTGACCGCGCGGGCCTACCGGGATGCCGGGGGCATGCCGGCCGTGCCGACGTCGGAAGACGTCGCGCTCTACCATGCGCTGCTCCGGTCGGGGGCGCGCGTCCGTCATAGTCCGAACGTCGTGGTCAAAACGTCTGCACGCTTGGCGGGGCGCGCGGTTCAGGGCATGGCCGACCAACTCAGCGCTTGGCGCGACCTGGGCGGCAAGCAGCCCATGGTGGAACCCGTCGCGGCGTCTTCGGTACGGCTTGCGGCGCATCGCCGTCTGCGCGTGCTCTACGCGGCGTGTGCCTGCGGCGAGGCTTTGTCCGAGAAAGCGTTGGTGCCTCTGGCAGAGAACCTCGCGGTGCCTCTCGGTTGGCTGACGGAACGCGTGGCTGCCTCCACGCCCCTCGGTTGGTTGTACCACGAGATCGAGGCGCTCCAGGCCGGCGCAGGCCGGTGGCGCGACCGCTGGCCGGCGGTGCCGATTGACCGGGCGGTCGGCGAACTACGCGTACGCGTCGGGTTTCTGCGGCGCGCCCAGGCCGGTTGGCGTGAGGTGGCGGAGTGCCGGAGGGGAGCGCGGGCGGCCCGCCTGTCCACCAGAGAGGCAAGCCAGCACCACTAAGCCAAATTCATAGTTTGACCGTCCCAGCCCGACTCCAGCAATCCGGAACGGGCGGGCCGCCCGCGCTCCCCTCCGGCACTACGCCGAGCCGAGCCGGGTCTCCCGGAAAGCCTGCTGCCCGACGCTGGCCAGCGCCGCGTCAAAACCTGGTTGCCTCAAGTAGAGCCGCAAATCCCGGATGATGCGTTCCATGGGCAGTGGCGGCAGCAAGCCGCGGGTACCGATCGAACGTTCGGCAAGCTCGGTCACCTCCATGCAAATGCCTTCCACGGCCGTGCGCACCATGTTGGCAAACGTCACCAACCGTGCCATCTCCGCCTCGTCGGTCGGTTCTTCGGGTCGTCCGGCAAAAGTCGTCGGATGGTAAGCCGCAACCCGGGCGGCCGCCTCGTTAAGCCAGAGGTTGCCAGATTGGATCAGGAGCGTCATCCGACCCATGCGTTCCAATTGGTACGGGTCGTCGCCGCGTTTTTGGCTGGCCAGAAATTTGCGGGAGGCATCAACCAAAGCTTCCGCCCCGCCAAGTTGCACCGCGGCAAAACGGATCACGCCGACGGTCAGCCAAGGTTGCCGGTGATAATCATCCGCCGCCCCGATCAGGAAATCGTCCTCAACTTCCACGCCGGAAAAATCGATCTTATAGCTGACCGTCGCCCGCATGCCGGACGGTTGCCACCAGTCCGGGTGGTGCTTGGCTTGCACCCGCTCCATGGGCACGATGCACATCTGCCAACCGTGTGCGGTTTTCCCGTTCACAAACGGCCGGTCAACGAAGCCACCCCCCGAACAAAACGTTTTGGCCCCGTGCACCCGGTGCCATCCCGTCGTCACTTCTTCGATGCTGACGCCGTCTGGCCCCTCCGCGTTCCAGACGCCAAAGATCCGGTGTTCCCGCGCCGCGTCTTCGGCAAACCTCCTCGCTTGCGCGGCGGTGCCAAACGTCTGTACCAACTGCAACGCATTGACGTGCCCCTCGTAGATGCGGCCCACCGCCAAGTTGGCGTACCCAAACCGCTTAAGCACTTGAAGCAAGGTGCGCGTTTGGGCGGCGTCAATCCCCAGCCCAAGGCCGCCAAACTCCTCGTCCAATGGCGCCAGCAACAGGCCCGCTCGGCGGATCTCAGCAAACTCCGCTTCGGGGAAAACCCCGTCCGCGTCGAGTTCCGCCGCGTGCGCGCCGGCAAAGCGGACCACCGCCTCGACTCGGCGCCACAGGTTGCTTGTGGTCAGCGGTTCGCCGGCGGCCGGGTGTGGCAGGGCGGCGTCGTTGGCCTTAGTCAAAAATGTAAGTACGCGTTTGTCCATCTCCAGAAAAAGTCTTGTGGGGGATTGAGCAAGGTTGGATCCGTGGCCAATCGGTCCCTCTTTTGCCCTTATGCCACCTTGGCATTGCCAAGTCGGGGTGTGTTTACCTGCTAACCGGTCGATCGGGAAAGCTGCCGCACGGCCTCAGAAAGCGTAGCGGATCCGGCAATACGGCAGTTTGGTGTTCACCATGTCGCAAAAGGTTTTCACCAACTCGCCCTTTAACCCGCGCTTGTAGCGCACGTTTTTACCGCCGGTTTGGCTGAACTTGGTCTCTTGGATTTCCGGACGCCAAAGGTACTCTTCGGCCTTCGGGTGCCACCCCATGTTCACCTCGTGCAAGCGGTCGTTGTGCGTGAGGAAGATGATCTCCGCCGCGACCTGAGCTTTGGCCTTTTCGGTCAGGGTGTCGTCCAGTCGTTCGAACAACGCCGTCCAATCTTCCAGCCAGCCGTCGTAGAGGATCACCGGCGAGAAGTTGAGGTGCACCTCGTAACCCGCTTCGACGAAGTCGTTGATGGCATCCACCCGTTCTTCGATCCGGGAGGTGCGGACGTCGACGATCGTGCTGATCGGCTGCGGCATCAGCGAAAAGCGGATGCGCGTATGGCCTTGGGGATCAAAACCTAGCATCGCCTGGTTGACGAATTTCGTCGCGAACGTCGCCTTGGCGTTCGGGATCCTGGCGAAAAGGCCGATGAGGTCTTTGGTGTTGTCGCAAACCATGGCGTCGGCGGAACAGTCGCTGTTCTCGCCGATTTCGTAGATCCAGCGTTCCGGGTCGAGTTGGTCCGGCTCGGGTCGGCGGGCGGGCTGCCGGCCGGCGTGACGCTCGATGGCCCGCATGATCTGCTCGATGTTCACGAATACCGTGATCGGATTGGCAAAACCTTTACGGCGCGGCACGTAGCAGTACGCGCACGCCATCGTGCAACCGTTGGCTTGGCTCGGCGCGACAAAATCGGACGACCGGGTGTTGGGCCGGAAAGAGATCGATTTCTTGGTACCCAGGACCAGGATGGTGCGCTTGATCTGAATCCAGTTCTCCACCGCGCCCTCGTTGCCGTAGAGCCCAGGAATCATCCAATGGCTCGGGACGGTCCGCCGTTCCGCGTGCGGGTACTTGGCCAGGACTTCCCGCGCGCGGGCATATTGCTCGACGTCAGGCTCCGCGTAGATCAACTGCACGTCGAGCAGTTGCCGGGCGGCGGCTGCAGGATGAATCTCGTTACCGGTCGTCACCTCGGGGAGCGAAGCGATCATTTGAACATATTCGCGGCGCGGAGGGTCTCAGATGCCGTGACCGCGCCGCCCCATCCTACCACCAGGGTGTTGTCGGTCGGACTTGCCGGCTGGGGCGGCCCGGCGCAACCTACCGACCATCGGCTCAAGCGGTCCAGTGCAAACGGAAGGTGCCCGCCCGCCGCAGATGGCCTGACTACTTACCCATGAGTACCTTGATCACCGAACCTCCCCGCCGTACCCGGGTCGACGCCGTCACGGTCGCTTCCTACCTGCTCACGGCGGCCGTCCTCTACCTTTCGCTCGCGCTCCACCTGTTTGCAGGCGTGCTCGCCGGCCTGTTGGTCTACACCTTGGTGCACCTGCTCGCCCCCATGCTCGAACGCCGCCTCGTGGGCGAACGCGCCCGGCTCATCGCCCTCGCCACCCTCGCGGTCGTGACCATCGTAGCCCTTATTTCGCTCACCATGGCCACGATCGCGTTTTTCCGCAGCGACACCGGCAACCTGCAAACTCTGGCAGACAAGACCCAGCACATCCTCGACGACGCCCGCGCCAAACTGCCCGCCTCCGTCGTCGAAAATTTGCCGGACACCACGGGCGAGCTGCACGAGGCCGTGCGCGTTTGGGCTGAGGAACACCGCAAGGAGCTCGGCATCTACGGCAAAGACGCCAGCCACCTTTTCCTACACACGCTCATCGGCATGATCGTGGGAGCGCTGCTCTCCCTGCGTGAGCAGCGTCCCCACCACCGACCCAAGCCGCTCGCCGCGGCCATCGGCGAGCGCGCGAGCCGGTTGGTCGACGCCTTCCAACGCATCATCTTCGCCCAGTTCCGCATCTCGTTGTTGAACACGGCCTTCAGCGGAGTTTTCCTCCTCGGAGCCCTGCCGCTCTGCGGCATTCACCTACCGTTCGCGAAGACGTTGGTGGCGCTCACTTTCTTCACGGGCCTGCTGCCGGTGGTAGGCAACCTTATCTCCAATTCGGTCGTCACCATCGTGGCCATGTCGGTGTCGCTCAACGCCGGCATCGCCGCGCTCGTGTTCCTCGTCGTCATCCACAAGTTGGAATACTTCCTCAACGCCAAGATCGTGGGATCGCGCATCAACGCGCGCGCCTGGGAGTTGCTGGTCGTGATGTTCGCCATGGAAGCGGCGTTCGGCATCGCCGGCCTGATCGCCGCCCCCATCTTCTACGCCTACGTGAAGAGCGAGTTAGCCGCCCGCGACCTCATCTGAACCGGCTCGGCTTATGGAATTAGACCCGGTCGAGACGCGGATCCTGGGCGCCATGCTGGAGAAGGAACGCGTCACGCCGGAAGCCTACCCGCTGACGTTGAACGGCTTGATCGCGGCCTGCAACCAGTCGACCAACCGTGAACCGGTCGTCGCTTATGACGAGCGGACGGTGGAACGCGGCCTCGACCGCCTGCGCCAAAAAGGGTTGGCGGCCCTGCTGCACACGGCCGGGGCTCGAGTGCCGAAATACCGCCACCGGCTCCCTGACCAGTACGAGCTGACCGCGGCCGAGACCGCCCTGCTGTGCGTCCTCCTGCTGCGCGGCCCGCAGACCCCGGGCGAGGGGCGTGCCCGCGCCGAACGGCTCGGCGGACCCGTGACCCTCGCCGAAGTTGAGTCAACCCTCCAAGGGCTCGCCCGTGGGGACGCGCCTCTCGTCCGCGCCTTGCCGGCCCGGCCAGGGCAGAAGGAAGTCCGTTACGTCCAGCTCTTGTCCGGCCCGTACGCCGAGCCCGAACCGGTCTTGCCGACGGCGCGCGAGGTCGCCGCGGACGCGGTGCCGTCACCACCTCCCGACGGGCGTCCGGCTTGGGAGGAACGCTTGGCGGCATTGACGGCCGAAGTCGGCGAACTTCGCGCCGCCCTGGCGGAATTACAGGAAGCATTTGCCACGTTCCGCAAGGCGTTCGAGTAGCGGGGAGATGGCCGGCGCTCCGCGCCTCGCCCAGCCTTTGCGGTCTTCCTCGTTGCCGTCGTTAACTTCTGCTAAAAAAGGGCCTTCCCTTTAGGGCCGGACTGTCCTTC
>CAXUNV010000133.1:0-10343 GCA_964252355.1 uncultured Chthoniobacterales bacterium
GCCCCAACCGCCGTCGGCGGCGGGGGGAGGCGCACCGTCACCGTCGTGCCCCGGCCCGGGGTGGAACGAACCGCCCAGCCGGCGCCGCCGCGCCCGGCGCGCGCCCGCATGGAGCCAAGGCCGAAGCCGCCCCCGGCAGCGGCGGACCTCACGTCGAAGCCACGACCGTCGTCACGGACCACCAAACGGCGTTTCTCAAAGTCCAGGCGGATGGTCACTCGGGAAGCGGCGGCGTGCCGGACGGCGTTGTTCAACGCCTCCTGGGCGATGCGGAAGAGTTCGCGTTCCGCCGCCGCCGTCCAATTTGTGCCGGGCCGACCCCGCACGGCCAGCCGGCAATGGAGCCGGTCCGGGACGCAGGCCCGGTCGCCTCTGCCTGAAGGAATAGGCTACCTGAGGGCAACTCGGCACCGGATCCAATGCCAGGGACCCCGGCGTGAAACGCCCGGGGAGTCGTCAAACCGCTGCCCGCCGCGGCCGTGATGGGCCGCAAGACCAGGGGCACGCCTCGGGAATTCCCGCCTCACCTGCGGCCGGTGCGCACGCCTGACCCGTTAAGGGGTAGGTGTCAAGCTGGTGGTCCGACAAGCGTTTTGCGGTAACGCACCACTGGTAGGCTGACCTCTCCGACGATCCAGGCCTTCCGTTGATTCGTTTCGACTTCGAAACCGAGCCGTTCGTAGAAGCGGCGGGCACGGCCGTTCGCCTCGAACACCCAGAGGATGACCTCGCTCGCGCAGAGTCGGAGACGGCGTTCCACCTCGCGATAAAGCCTCTGTCCCTGTCCCGACCCCCAGTAACGTTTCAAGAGATAGATCCCGTGCAGTTCACGGGTGCGCGCGCGATCGCCATCCGGGTCTCGCGTGGGACCAAACGCCGCCCAGCCGACGATAAGGTCGCCGTCGGTCATGGCCAAGACGCTTTGCGGGTCCGCAGACAAGACACGTCTCCACATCTCCTCCCGTTGGCGCACCGACAGCCGTTTCAGCTCGGCGTCGGGGACGATCCCGCGGTACGCCGCCCGCCAGACGCGGACATGCACCTCGGCGATGCGGCGCGCGTCGGGGAGTTCCGCCGCACGGATGGCGAGTTCTACCGCCGGTGTCGCAGGTCCCGTTCTCACCGAGCGTACCATTGCACGGAAGTTACAAGAGACCGGGCGTGCCGATGCGCGGTAAGACGCCGGCCCGGGCGATCCTCGGCTCGGCGGCAGCGGCCGGCAGCGCAGTTTGCGGCTACCGCGCGGTGCCGCGGCTTGCACGGACGATGGCCCTTCTCCCAAGCCAACAGCTGCTCGCCCCGTCTGCAGTTTTCGCGACGGCCAAGCAGCGGGGCACCGTTCGGGCGTCGGCAGCGACCCTTGTCACCCCTGATTCTCACGCGCCCAACGCGCGTTGCGGCGCACGGCGAGAACGCCGCTTCCGGACGTTTTGGTCGTTCGACCGCCCAAGGTCAGCTTTTCTTGGCTTCCACGTCGCCGCGGTCGCGCTTCTGCTGGTCTTCCGGCACATCATCGGTGAGCGCGGCATTGAACTTCGCCTGCGCGGATTCCGGCAGGAAGCGGCGCGCAAACACCATGGCTTTGTTGGCCAAACCCGGCACGATCACCCTGTCCCCGGCCATGAGGGCTTTGTAACCCGCTTCAGCCACATCCTGCGGCGCCATCAGGTTGGCCTGTTGGAATGCGCGCGTGCCCATCAGGTCGGCTTTCGGGAAAAAGTCGGTGTCAGTCGGGCCAGGACAGAGCGCGGTGACCGTGACGCCGGTTTCTTCCAACTCCGTCGCCAGCGCCTCGCTGTAGGAAAGCACAAACGCTTTGGTGGAGCTGTAAACGGCGTAGCCCGGACCCGGTTCAAACCCTGCCACAGACGCGGTGTTCAGGATCCTACCGCGGCCGCGGCCAACCATGGCGGGCAGGAAGCGCTTCGTCAGGCGGACGACGGCTTCCACGTTCAGCCGCAGCATGGAGACGTCTTCTTCCAGCGGGATCTCCCAAGCCTTGCCCTTTTGCCCGTGCCCGGCGTTGTTGACTAAAATTTCGACCGTCCGGCCTTCCAGCTGCGCAGCTAACTCGTCAACCGCTTCGGCTTGGCGAAGGTCTTTGGCCACGGTTTGGACCTCCACGCCGTGCGCCTGCCCGAGTTCGGCCGCCACGCGCCGCAATTCCGCATCGTCTGGCGCGACGAGCACGAGTGGGTGGCCATGTTTGGCAAATTCGTGGGCCAAATGCAGACCAATGCCGCTGGAGGCACCCGTGATGAGGGTGGTTTCCGTATTCATAACGTTTTTCGTGGGTGCAGGATCACGGGCGCCGTCTCAAAGATGAGTCGCTACCGTGGTGCCACCGTTAAGAAATTCGGCTTTGGCCTTTGGCCCGGTTTGCCCGCTTGCACCCGATGCGAAGGTCAGGGAGCATGGCGTGCGGTGTAGATGACCAGGGGAGCGCGGGCGTCCCGCCCCTGGGCGCACCGACGACCGGCGGGTCCTAACGCCGTGCAGGGCAAAGACACCGCGTGTCGTAGGTGGGACTGCCTGGCCGGACCTGGCGGGCGACCCGGTGGGGCGAAAACCCGGCCGGCGGAAAAGGGCGGGCTTCGGGGGTGAGGTAAGCCGGGCGGTTTGAGCCGGCCGGAACCAGGGTGCGGCCGGATCGCGAGGACATCCGGCAAGAATCAAGGGAGGGGCCTTGCAAGCGGGTGTTTCCGGCTCCGGAGGTCGCATCCGCAGGCTCAAACCGCCCCGCGACGATTCGCCAACGATGCAGCTACTGCCGTCGGGCCAGGTTTTCGCCCCACCGGGTCGCCCGTGGTTCCCTGCCAATCACTGGCGACCGGCAACCGGCAACGCCGCTCCGGCCGGACTCCCGAACGCCGCGCTTCAAGCCGTCTTGAGCTTGACCTCCACCGGACCCACCTCCCTGCCCCGGGTGAAAGGCGTCCGCTCCGTGCCATCAACCGGGCCAGGCCCGTGATAGATCTCGGTGCGGAAAATGGGAATGTCCTTGGGCGCTTCGATGCCGATTTTGACGGCGTCGCCCTCGATGCGCGTCACTTTGATGTGGATGACGTCGCCGATGACGATGCCTTCGTTGACTTTGCGTGAGAGGATTAACATCTGGGTATTACTTCTTCTGCAAGCGTGAGGGGGGGTTAATAAGGACCGGACGGATCTTCACGGCCCTACTTAAGCCGCGGGCGCGGTGAAAAACCGATCTTTGAGCTGTTGATTCTGCCGTAGACGTTCCTCAAGCCGTCCGCTCAGGCGGTCTACCTCGGTGAAGAGTGCCTCCAGCAGCGGCTGCACGTAGCCCGGGAAATGCGCCAGAACGTCTTCCCGCGGCGTTTCGTCGGTGAGTTGGAAGCGGGTGGCGCTCTGCCGGACGTGCAGCTCCCGCGCTTGACGGCACCGGTTAGCCAAACGGATCTGGTTACGGATGCACTCCTCGAGCCGCTCGTTGGCCGACAAGTCTCGCCGGTAAAGGGTTTCGGTCTGCTCGTTCAGCAGTTGGATGAGGCCGCCTTTTTCCTGGAGTTCATCCCGGAGCGAAGCAACGAGTTCATCCCAGTTGGGCGACGCCTCAGGCGCATTCATGAGTTCCACGGGCGCGCTCAGCGTCATGCGACCATGGCCGCCATGTAGGTCCGCAGCTGGTTGACCGCCTGGGTGTGAATTTGGCAGATCCGCGATTCGGTCAACTGGAAGACGGCGGCGATGTCGGCCAAGCGCAGGTTCTCGTAGTAGTACATCGCCAGCACCTTCCTGGGCACCTCCGGCAATTGGGCGATGCGGTCGGCCAAGAGCGCGACCAACTCCTTGCGTTCCACCACCTCGAGGGCGGAGGCGCAGAAATCGTCGGCGATGACTTCATGCAACGACTGCTCGTCGACGTCGCCTTGGTCCTCGGGTGAATCGAGGGAGATAATGCGGACGGGGCGCATTTCTTCCATGAGATCTTGCAATTCGTCTTCGCTCATCTGCATTTCGGCGCAGAGCGCCTCATGACCGACCGCGCCGCCCCGTTCTTGTTCCAGCCGGGAAATGGCGGAACCGAGGAGTTTGGCCTTCGTTCGGCTGGCCCGGCTCATCCAATCCATGCGGCGAAGCTCGTCGAGGATCGCGCCGCGGATGCGGGTGGAGGCGTAGCTGGCAAAGCTGCCGATCTGGGAGGCGCGATAATTGCGGGCGGCCGCGACCAAGCCGGTGACGCCGACGCTGAAAAGCTCTTCGGCCTCGATTTTCTGGGGGAGTTTCCGCCGCATCCGTTCGACGATGGAACGGACGAGGGGCAGATGTTTTTCGACGAGCTCTTGGAACTCACGTTCGTCGAAGTCGGCTTGGCTTTGGGGGCGAGCGTCGTTGGCGAAGGGGGTGGCGATCATGTTGGCGTCAGGTAATGGCGCGAACCACCATAGCAGCCAGAATGCCAACTTTCATAATTCATATAAATTCCAGATAACAAACCTCGTGGGGTATGTAGAAGCTTACCGTTTGACGCAGCGGGCGGTGCAGCCTTCAAAGGCTTACCCGGCAATTTTTGCTCGGGGTTCGGCCGTACCCCTGCCGCGCATCGGCTTTCTAGGCAGATTTTGCCGGGCTGAGGTCGGGTGCACGGAGGCTGGAAACCCGTGGCGTGGGGCGGGCCGGCCCAGGCAGCGCAGAGGCATGGCGCTTCCGTCGATGGGACGCTTCCTCCAGGAAATCACCCGAAAGGGTGAGTGCCCTCGCTAGCCCACGAGGGTTCGGCCGGCCGGCCGGTGCACGCGCGACGCTGCCCTACCGGCCAACACACGCCAGGGCGGGGGCGGTCGGCTCCCCCTGCCGCAACGGGCGATAGACGCTGTCCCGCTGCACCGGATCACGACCCGCTTCACGAATCACTCGCTCCAGGGAGGCAACCGTCTGCTGCTGCGGCGTGGTGGCTCCCGCCATGTGGAAGATCTTTTCTTCCATCAAGGTGCCGTGAAGGTCGTCAACTCCGTAACTCAGGGAGATTTGGGCCAACGGAAGCGTCATCGCGACCCAGTAGCCGGTGACGTGATCGAAGTTGTCGAGGTAGATGCGGCTGACCGCCAAGGTGCGCAGTTGGTCGAAACCGGTGGCGGGCGCGAGGTGGGCAAGTTCGGTCGTCTCCGGCACAAACGCGAAAGGCACAAAACCAGTAAAGCCGCCCGTCTCGTCTTGGAGTTCACGGAGCTGGCGCAGGTGGTCGACGCGATGTTCCGGCGTTTCGATGTGGCCGAAAAGCATCGTGGAGGTGCTACGCTCGCCGAGACGGTGCCAAGTCCGGTGCACGTCTTTCCACTCCTCCGCGCTCTCTTTGCCCCGGCAAATTCGGTCGCGGACCTCCGGGTCAAAAATTTCGGCGCCACCGCCGGTCAGGGAGTTCAGGCCGACGGCGCGCAAGCGGCGTAACGTCGCTTCGATCGGTTCTTTGAACACGCGCTCCGCCAAGTGACGGATCTCGATGGCGGTAAAGGCTTTGAGGTGCAAGGCCGCGTCGAGCGCACGCAGACTTCCGAGCAGTTCCAAGTACCAATCGCCTTTCAGCGTGGGGTGCAAACCGCCCACCATGTGGATCTCGGTGATCCCCTGTCCCAGCGCCTCGCGCGCCGTGCGGACGATCTCCGGGATCGCCATCTCGAACGCGTGCGGGTCGCGTTTCCGGGCGCCGAACGCGCAGAACTGGCACGAAAGGATGCAGAGGTTCGAGTAGTTGATATAGCGGTTGAGAATGTAGGTGGCGCGATTGCCGTTCTTGCGTTCGCGGACGGCGTTGGCCATTCGCCCGAGCGCATTTAAGTCGGGGGAACGGAACAAGGTGCACGCGTCCTCCTCGGAGATCCGCTGGCCGTCCATCACTTTGTCGTGGATCGGGCGCAGGACGGGCGGGATGAGGGCGTCCCTTGTGAAATTTTTCACAAACTGAGGGTGACACGAAAGCCCTGCCCCGGCAAGCGCTCCCCCCGCGGGCCCGTTGGAATAAGCCTGCGGCTCTTGTCGTCCAATCGCGTGTGCACGCCTCTCCGTCGAACCGCGCCCTCGCCAGCGTTACCGGGCAGCAACCTTTCGGTGCTTGCCGGGTTAAAGGGGATGGATGAGCCTCTGCCTCCGCATGGTTGAAGCCGACAAGAGTTTTGCCGACGACACGCCGGAACCCGAGGTGGCGTGGATGGCCCGGATTCGCGACGGTGACGCTGAAGCCTTTCGCCACTTGGTCGAGGCGCACCAGGGTCGGGTCATCAACACCATCGCCAAAATGCTCGGTTCCGATGCCGAGGCGGAGGACTTGGCGCAGCAGGTCTTTATCCGGGTTTGGCGTTCGGCCGGCCGTTACCAGCCGACGGCGAAGTTCACGACTTGGTTGTTTCGCATCACGCGCAACTTGGTGTTCAACGAGCTGCGTCGGCGCAAGCATTTCGTCGACGCCGCCTAACCACCGCGGGAACCGGCGGAACGCGCTGAACGCGAGCCAGACCGGATGCTGCTCGACACCGAACTGCAGGGGGCGATCGCGCGTGCGATCCAAGAACTGCCGGAGACGCAGCGTTTGGCGGTGGTCCTGCGGCGTTACGAAGAGATGCCGTACGAGGAGATCGCGCGCGTGTTGGGTACCACGGTACCGGCGGTCAAGAGCATCCTGTTTCGGGCGCGGACGGAGTTGCGGGAGAAGTTGGCGCAGTATCTGGAGGGGTAGGGCACGTGGTACGTGCAACGTGCCCCGCTTCAGCCGACTTCGCGCAAGTCGCGGTAGGCGATCCCAAGGTGGGCGATGGTGTCGCTCGGCAGCATGCTTTCTTCTGACGCGGTGCGCACCGCCAACTCCGACGCCCGCCCACAAAGCCAAGCCCCAAGCCGGGCAGCGTCATAGGGCGACAAGCCGCGCCCAAGGAGGGCGGCGGACACGCCGGTGAGCACGTCGCCGGAGCCGCCGGTGGCTTGGCCCGGCGTGCCGGTGACGTTGTACGCCAATGGCCGCCCATCGTGGGCGATGACCGTGCGCGCGCCTTTCAGCAGCAGCGTCGCACCGCTGCCCCGCACGTACGCAGCGGCTTTCTCCGCCCGGCTCCCCTCCCTTCCGGGGTCCAACCGCTCCATCTCGCCGGGGTGCGGCGTCAAGAGCCGGGGGTGCGGCAGGTCGGACGGACGGACCTTTTCACGCGCCAACAGGTTCAAGCCATCGGCGTCGACGACCATGGGACCTGGAAATTGCCGGATGAGGTCGAGGATTTCGGGGCCGCGCTCGGAGCCCAAGCCCGGCCCTAAGCCGATGGCGTCCAGCCGTTCGTGCACCACCGCCGCGTAGCTGTCGACGGTGCGGATGATGATTTCCGGCGGCAGACTCACGGCCATGATGGGGTGAGCTTCGGTCAAAACGTAGAGATAGATCAGTCCGGCGCCGGCGCGGGCGGCGGCGGCGGCGCAAAGCCGGGCGGCGCCGGGGTAATCACGGGAGCCGGCGACGATGCCGATGCGGCCGTAGTTCCCTTTGTGCGACTCGAATGGGCGCACGGGCGCCAACGGGCGCAAGTTGGGCCTGTACGAGGCCAACGGGCGGTTTGGGTCGGACGGGAAGAGGGCGTCGGCCCGGGTGGCCAAGTCCGGCAGGTCGACGACCGCGATCCGACCGACAAACGCGGTGGCGTCGTCACGGAACAGGGAGCTTTTCGGGAACGTGACCGTGTGCGTGAGGCCCGCGCGGACCGCATCCGGGTCGACCCCGCCGTCATCGAGCCCGGTCGGCAGGTCGACGGCGTAGGTACGCGCGCCCGTGGTGGCGCGGACGATGTTCATTTCGCGCGTCAACGCCCGCACGTCATCCCGAAGCGGAAGGCGGGAACCGAGTCCGAGCAGACCGTCGAGCAGCACCATCGGCCGTCGGCGGCCCGAGGCGCGCGGTGCCTCCGTGAGCACGGCCGCTCCCGTCGCCAAACGGTTCCACGGTTCGGCGGCGCCTTCGGGCAGACCTTCCAACCCCAACGACCGCACCATGATTTCCCACCCGGCGTCGCGGAGGTGGCGCGCCGCCACGAACCCATCCCCGGCGTTGTTGCCCCGGCCGGCGTAGACCACGCAAAGCCCGGGAACGGGTTCCTCTTCAAGGATCCGGTCGGCCATGCCCGCGCCGGCCTTGGCCATGAGCGTAGCGCTCTCGACGCCCGCGGCAAACGCCCCTTGCTCCAGCCGTTGGATTTCCGCCGCGGTGTAAATGGAACCTAGCATCGTGGCAGTTCGGCTGCCGAACCGTCTCCGGCGGCTTGGGTTGGCCCCTTCCCGCCCGTCGGCCGACGTGGCTGTGCCGCCCTGGCGGGCGGAGACCGCGCGACGGCCGCTCAGACGCGCGTTTTGAAGTCTTTGCCCGGCGCAAATTTCACGGTCTTAGACTTCGGGATCTTGAGGGGCTGCAAGGTTTTTGGGTTGACGCCCTTGCGCGCCTTCCGTTCGACGACCCGAAACGTGCCGAAACCGACCAACTGCACCAGCTTATCTTTTCGGACGCCGACTTTGATGGCCTGAATGACCGCGGTGACCGCCCTTTCCGCTTCGGCCTTGCTCGTGTCGCGCCCGAGCTGCTTTTGGACCGATGAAATCAACTCCTCTTTGTTCATGACGTTTTGCGAAGGCGTGACCGGAGGTTGGCGGGAACTCACGTCTGCCCCGTTCGCCGTCGCGGCCGTTATCCCAACATCGATTCCGGGCTGTCAATCACTTACGGTCGGTCGGCGCCGCCTGGCCGGGGGTGCAGTCAAGACACCCGTGACGTTTTTGGGTCAAGAGTGCGGGCAGCGCGGGCGAACCGGTGGGGTGAAAACCCGGCCGGCAAGAAAGGGTGGCCTCCGGAGTGGATGAATGCCGGGCGGTTCGAGCCGGGGCAACCTGTCGTTCCGGCGCTTTCGCTGGGGGTCACCTGCGCCGGTCTGCCTTCAATCCTAGCCGTTCCCGTGAGGACACCGACCCAAACCGCCCGGCGACCCTCACCTGGCAAGGGCCGCCCCTTTTAGCCGGGCAGGTTTTCGCCCCACCGGTTTGCCCGTGAACTCCTGCTCGTCCTCCCATTCCCAATCCCAACCGCCGGCTTCCGGCTTCCGCCCGCAGTCATCCCACAACTGCGCCCCGTTCGCCGTCGCCGCTCACCACCTCATCGATGGTGCGCAGCCTGGAAAGGTTTGCGCCTAACCGCGGCACGCAATCGAGCAACGCGCGCGTGTACGGGTGCACCGGCGCGCGCAAAACCTGCGGGGTGGGCCCTTCTTCGACCAAGCGACCCCGCCACATCACCGCGACGCGGTCCGCCAAGCCCTTCACCACGCCGAAGTTGTGGGTGATAAGCAGGAGGGCCATGCCGTGACGCGCCCGCAGGTCGGCGAACAGCTCGAGGATTTGTTTCTGCACGGTTACATCAAGCGCGGTGGTCGGTTCGTCGGCCACCAGCAGACGCGGCCGGCCGCTCAGGGCCATCGCGATCATGGCCCGTTGCTGCATGCCGCCGCTCAGTTGAAACGGGTAAGCGCGGGCGCGCCGCTCCGGGTCCGCAATCCCGACCTGCGCAAGCCAATGGACCGCCTCCGCGCGCGCGTCGCGCACGTCGCGCCGGTGCAGGCGGATGTTTTCCTGGAGCTGACGCCCGACCGGCACGACCGGGTTCAAGCTCGTCGACGGCTCTTGGAAGACGTAAGCGATCTCGCCGCCGCGCACCCGCCGCAGTTGCCGCGGCGCCATCCGGAGCACGGAAACGCCGTCGAGGCGGACGTCGCCGCCCGTATACCGGGCCGGAGGCTCCGGCAAAAGGCGCGTCAACGCCAAGGCCGTGACGCTTTTGCCGCTGCCGCTCTCGCCGACCACGGCGAGGGCTTCGCCGGGGCTGATCCGCAGGCTGACCCCGGCCACGGCCGGGACCGCTTCCGCACCGCGGCCGAACGTCACCGACAAGTCGGCCGCCTCGAGCACGGCGGTGCATAACGGCGGCGCGCCGCTTTGTAAAGTCTCACCGCGACCTCGCTTGCCTCCGGCGGGCGACCGGAGGTAAGAGAGGCGGCGTGCGTTTCGCGGTGAAGAAAAGGACCACGGGACACGTCTACTCCGTAACCCGTTTGCAACAGGCCGCCGTTTTGGTCTTCAACGATGACGCGGCGGGCGCGACGGGAGTTTTTCAAGGCCAGCCCGATTGCATGATGGACGACCAACCCTCGGTGCCGCGACCCGGCCGCAAGCACCCGGACCCCAAGCGGGTCTGGCGGCAGTCTTGCCAAGGGGAAGGACCCCGGCAGGATGGCGTGAACGCGTTCCTAAAACGGTATCGGAAATGCGGCGGGTTTGGTGCCTTGGGAGATCGTCACTTCAAAACG
>CAXUNV010000134.1:0-605 GCA_964252355.1 uncultured Chthoniobacterales bacterium
GCCCCATCGCACGCCCGGTGGCGGCCGTGAGGATCGCTTGGGTGTGGCGGCGCCCGGTTCGGGGCGTGCGGTGGTCTTGCGATCTGCTCTCTGCGGTTGGCGATTTCCCCGTTGTGCCGCGTCGTGGTGCGACGCGTTGCGTGACGAAAGCGTCACCGACCATGGCTTGCAAAATCGTCCGCGAAAACCTTTTCGGAGCAATCGCGGCTCGACTCCGCGGGGCGGGCCGGTAAAGTCGGCGGCGGACCTTATGGCTCCCCTTCCTCCTCAGCAACGCAAAAAACGACGGCTGCAACTTCGCGACGCGCAACGACGCCGGCGGGCCCGGCTGAAGGACGAACACAAGACCTTTCTACAGATCATCCTGAACGCCGGTTTAGCCGAATCGCTGCGGCGACACAGCGATCGCCACGGGGTGCCGATGCACTTGGCGGCAGCCGACCTGCTGCGGGCGGCGTTGGACGGTCTGCCGCGGCACGCGCCGGCGGCGGCGACACGGCGCCTGGAGGGAGTGGACGGGCCATGGCAGACCCTCGCCGAGGCACCGACGCCGGTCTCCGACGGTCAACTCGAGCTTTTCCCTTGAGGGCGCCCCCCCCGGAGCC
>CAXUNV010000134.1:615-10281 GCA_964252355.1 uncultured Chthoniobacterales bacterium
CGCGCGGTCGCTCCTGGTATACTCTCTCTTTCGCGTGGGGGGCGCCGGCGTTGCGCGGGGGGCGTGCCAAGGTTTGACGCCCCTGGCGAACGTGGCATACCTTCCGGGGCGGCTCGCCCTCGGCGGGACGCACCTCACCACAGAACCGTTGATCCAACCTATGGCATACGAACTACCCCCTTTACCGTACGCATTCGACGCGCTGGAACCTCACATCGATGCCAAGACGATGGAGTTGCACCACGACAAGCATCACCAAGCGTACATCACCAACGCCAACAACGCGTTGAAGGATCATCCCGAGTTGGCCAACCAGCCGGTGGAACAGTTGCTGGCCAACCTGAACTCCGTGCCGGAAAACATCCGGACCGTAGTCAGGAACAACGCCGGCGGACACGCCAACCACACGTTCTTTTGGCAGATTCTCACCCCGAACGCGGGTGGTGAGCCGAAGGGTAAGTTGGCCGAAGCCATTCAGACCACCTTTGGAGGTTTGGACGGCCTCAAAGAAAAGGTGAACGCGGCCGGGGCGGCGAGGTTCGGCAGCGGGTGGGCTTGGCTGGTGGTCAGCAAAGATGGCAAGCTGGAGGTGATCTCGACGGCAAACCAAGATCATCCGATCATCGAAGGCCACAAACCCGTCATCGGCGTGGACGTGTGGGAACACTCTTACTACCTGAAATACCAGAACCGGCGACCCGATTACCTCAAAGCTTGGTGGAACGTGGTGAATTGGGATCAAGCCGAGAAGAACTACCAGGCCGCGCTAGGCGCCTGATTTAGTCAGTCGCGGTCGGTTGGGCACGCACGGGCGTGCCCAATTTGCTTATGGCCTACCTCAACGAGAACTACCTAAAGCTCCAAGCCGGCTACCTTTTTCCCGAGATCGCCCGACGCGTCCGTGCGTTCACGGAGGCGGAACCATCGCGGGCGCAGAGCCTCATCCGGTGCGGCATCGGAGACGTGACGGAACCGTTGCCCGCCGCCGTGCGCCGGGCCATGCACGACGCCATCGACGAGCTCGGCGCGCGCGGGACGTTTCGCGGTTACGGCCCGGAAGGCGGCTACGAGTTCCTCCGAGCCGCGATCGCGGAACAAGCATACGGCAGACGCGGGCTGGCCATCGCTCCCGACGAGGTCTTCGTCTCGGACGGTTCCAAATGCGACGGAGGCAACATCTTGGACGTCCTGGGAGACCGAAATCGGTTTGCGGTGATGGACCCGGTCTACCCGGTTTACGTGGATACCAACGTCATGGCCGGGCACACCGGCCCTGGCCGGGGCGACGGGTCGTACGAAGGGCTGACCTACCTGCGCTGTCACGAAGCGAACGGCTTCGTTCCCGCCGTGCCGGACGCGCCCGTCGACGTCGTTTATCTCTGCTATCCCAACAACCCGACCGGGGCCGTGGCCACGCGTGAGCAATTGCTGGCTTGGGTGACTTTTGCTCAGAGGCACGGCACCCTCATCCTCTTCGACGCCGCCTACGAGGCTTTCGTGACCGATCCGGAAATTCCCCGGTCCATCTACGAAATCCCGGGCGCGACGGAGTGCGCCGTCGAGTTCCGGAGTTTTTCCAAGACCGCTGGCTTCACCGGGGTGCGTTGTGCCTGGACGGTGGTGCCCAAAGCTCTTTGCGGCCAGACCGCCGGAGGCAAGCGGGTTTCCCTGCACGGGCTGTGGGCACGACGCTTCAGCACCAAATTCAACGGCGTCAGCTATCCCGTGCAGCGGGGGGCGGCGGCCGTGTACACCGACGAAGGTCGGGCAGAAGTCGCCGGATTGATCGCGCACTACCTCGAGAACGCCGGCATCTTGGCAGAAGGACTGCGCGCGGGTGGGCTCCGGGTGTTTGGCGGGACGAACGCGCCGTACCTCTGGGTGAGAACACCCGGGGATCGCGACAGCTGGGCGGTTTTCGACGAGTTGCTCCGCCAAGTGGGCGTGGTGGTCACGCCCGGGGTCGGCTTTGGTGCGGAGGGCGAGGGTTTCTTGCGGGTGTCCGCCTTCAACAGCCGGGAAAACGCCCGGGAGGCGGCGGCACGCTTCGCGAACCATCATTGGACTTGACGCCACCACGTTGCCGAGTCGGTTTACGCCCACCAGGACTGGTCAATCATCCCATGAGGAAACGGATTGCTCTACTGATCCCGTGCTACAACTCGGCGCAGCACCTGCCCATGCTTTTGGCACAGGCCAAGGCGCAAACCGAACCGTTCGCGGAGATCATTTGCTACGACGACTGCAGCACGGATGAGACGCGCGACGTCATCCGTGCGCACGGCGCGACTCTGCTGACCGCGACGCGGAACCGCGGCGTCGGGGCTGCTCGCCAGCACCTCTGGCAAGCGGCGACGAGCCCGTGGGTCCACTACCACGATGCTGACGATGGGCTTGATCCCCGCTTTGTCGAACGCTTCTCCGAAGCGCTGACCGAACCCGACTTGGCGGCAGTCTGCGCGCTGCACGTCCGTTTTCTCGACAACCCCGATGCTTCGTACGTCCGGACGGCCGCCGACGTCACAAACCCCGCCGGGCTGGTTGCGTTCATGCTCAACTACTTCGTTCACCTCAACGCGCTGGTGGTCCCGCGCGCCAGCGTGGAACGGGCCGGCGGCTTTCCGCCCTGGATGCGCTTCAGCGAAGACCGGGACTTCGTCAATCGTCTTGCTGCGATGCGGCAGCGGTTCGTTTACCTACCGGAAGTGCTGGCGACTTGGAACCGGCACGGCGGCTCGCTGACGCGCTCAAAGACGGAAGCGCAGCAAGGCAAGTCCCGGCGTTGGAAGTTGCTGCGTGCCTACCGGCGTTTGGCGGCCGGGATGCACCGCCACATTGGAAACAACGCGCTTACCCGCGGTTTCGAGACTTGGTGTTCGTTTATGAACGGCGAAGGCGCCGAATACCTCGCGGAGACCCGCCGGTACGTCTATTTGGCGCGGCTTTGCGGCACGTCGTACTGGACCCAAAGTCACCCACTGGTGCGGCGCCTAACCCAATGGATCGGCACGGAGCCGGCCTTCTTTTGTAAATGGGTGCAAAAACGCCTGCGACACGACTGGTATCCCGCGCTCGCCTGACCGCTGGCTGAGGCGATGCGCCCCGGGTCGAGGGGCGCGACCTGATTACCCGCGCAAGTTCTGCGCGAATGGCGGCGCCGCAATCCCATCCGCGGGTCTCGCCGGGACGGCGCCTCCCAACCGGCGGGCCGGGATCTGCCCGAATCTTTTCAGCCCTGCACAATTTAGGCTTGCGCCTGGTCTGGCCAGCCGTTCATCGTGCCCGCAGCCTGGCCACCAGGGTTGCGGAGCGAGGCATGAGGCTGTTTTATTGGGACCGAAAACCAAACTTCGGGGACCACCTGAATGTGGATCTCTGGAACCATCTGCTTCCTACCACGTTCGACGGCGACCCGAGCAGCGTCTTCATCGGGATCGGGACCGTGCTGAGCAGTTCGCGCGGCTTCGGCTTTGAAGCGGCCAAGCACAAAATCGTCATGGGAGCGGGCGCCGGGATCGGGACGGTGCCCCAGCTGGACGCGTCTTGGCGGGTCTACTGCGTCCGGGGACCATTGACGGCGCAGCTGCTGCAATTGGAACCAAGCGCCGCTGTCACCGACCCCGGCGTGCTGGCTCCCCTGCTCCTCCCGGAGGGAGAACCCGTTCCTAAAAAGCACGCCGTCGCTTTCATCCCGCACTGGTCGCACAACTTCAGTTCGTGGCGCTGGGTCTGCAACGACATCGGCGTCCACCACATTGATCCCCAACGGAATGCCCCCGAGGTCGTCCGCGAGATTGCCGAGACCGAACTGCTCATGACGGAAGCCATGCACGGGGCGATCGTGGCGGACGGGCTCGGCGTGCCTTGGATCCCGACGGTGATCGGTCGGGACAAGGAGATCACGGAATTTAAGTGGCGCGACTGGTGCGCCTCCGTCGGCCTGGAATACGCGCCGGTTCACCTCCCATTCCTTTGGGAGTACCCGCCCAATCCCGACGCGTTCCTACGGACGCACACCCGTGTCACCCGCTTCGTGGCGCGACGGGCGTTACGCCGCGCCCGGGGCCAACGGCCGGTGCTGAGCGACCGGAGTCGGTTAGATGGACTGAAAGCAGAGTTGTCGGAGCGGCTTGATCACTTCCGTCAGGACCTCGTGGCGGGGGACTTTCGGGCGTAAGCTTAGTCACGAGCCATCATTTCCCACCGCAGGCAAGAAGGCCGCGCTTCCCGTTTGCCGCTACTTCCCCGCGAACACCCCGTCCCAGAGCAGCTTGCCGTTGAGCAGGATGATTAGGACCGTGGTTACCCAGGCCGCGCCGCGCACCCAGGTGCCATTCACGAACGCGCCCATCTTGCGGCGGTCGTTCGTGAACAGCAACAAAGGCACCACCGCAAACCCCAGCTGCATGCTAAGCACGACTTGGCTCCAGACCAACAGCTCGGTGGTTTGGCTTTCGCCATGCCACGCGATGATGAGGACCGCGGGCACAATGGCCAGCGCCCGCGTGACCAAGCGGCGGGCCCATGGGGGCATCCGGAGATCAACGAACCCCTCCATCACGATCTGGCCGGCCAAGGTGCCGGTCAGCGTGGAGCTCTGACCGGACGCCAGCAAGGCCAGTGCGAAGATCACACTGGCCACCCCCGTGCCGAGCAACGGGCTAAGCAGCCGGTAGGCGTCCTGGATTTCGGCCACGTCCCGGTGCCCGCTCTGGTGGAAGACCGCGGCCGAGACGATGAGGATCGACGCATTTACCAGGAACGCGAAGGCGAGCGCCATGGCCGAATCCAAGGAAGCGAACCGGATCGCCTCGCGCTTCTGCCCCTCGGACGAGCCGAACGCACGCGTCTGCACGATGGCTGAGTGGAGGTAGAGGTTGTGTGGCATCACGGTCGCGCCCAGGATCCCGATGGCCACGAAGAGCGAAGCCGGATTTGTGACCACGTGCGGGTGCGGGACAAACCCGCCGACTACCCCAAGCCAGTCCGGGTGCGCCAACGCAAGTTCTATCCCGAACCCGCCGGCGATGAGCACGATCAATCCCGCGACGAATGCTTCCAAGTAACGGAAGCCTTTGTTCTGCAGGAAGAGGACGAGCAGGGCATCCACCGCCGTCAGCAAACAACCTAGGATCAGCGGGATTTTGAAAAGGAGCTGGAGTGCGATGGCGGCGCCCACCACCTCAGCCAAATCGCAAGCCACGATGGCGAGTTCGGCCAAGAGCCACAGGACGACGCTGACGGCCCGCGGGTACTCCTGACGGCAGGCCTGCGCCAAATCCTGCCCGGTGGCAATCCCAAGTTTTACACAGAGGTACTGCAGGAGGGTCGCCATCGCGCTCGACATGAGCACCACGCAAAGTAGGCTGTAACCGAACTGGGCGCCGCCAGCGAGATCCGTGGCCCAGTTGCCAGGGTCCATGTACCCCACCGCAACCAAAAAGCCTGGTCCTAAGAAGGTCCACAGTCGGCGGGCGAACGACCCGCTGGCAGGCAAGGGAACCGTCCGGTGCGCTTCGGACAACGAGACAGGGCGGGCTACCGAGGGACAAGCGGGAAGGTCGGAAGTCGGAGGGTTGCCGCTTTGCATGGTAAAAGTCTGGGCCCCGCGTGCCGCCTTGAACCGGCTGCGCATCCCGCGGCCACAGTAAGCAACGCGGAGTTAAGGTCAACTAAGTTTGCTTTTATAACCTAATACTTCCGCCCGGCACGGTCGTCGGGCGGCGGCGTGGTAGCCGGTCGCCAGCGGGCAGGAGCGGGCCTCCAGGAGGGTGTCGGTGGGGCAAAAACCCGGCCGGCTGAGGTGAGCGACCCCCGCCCGCCAGGGTCTGGTCTGGCTTCAGGGGAGCGCGGGCGTCCCGCCCGTTTTCGGCCGCCAGGGCCCCTTCAGTGAGCGCCCACGGGCGTCCCGCCGGTCACCGGCCGCCCGCATCCCGCTGCGGGGCTCCACCCTTGCGGGCCGCCCGGCGGCGTCTCGCAAGACTCGCCTTGCCCTACCTATTCGTTGGCGGGATGGCGCGGACCCCGCGACCGCGCCATCCGCCATCGGGCGACCGGGCCGCCGAACCCACGGCGGGTCGGAGTTGTGTGCGTCAAGTTCTGCAATTGGGGCCGGTTCGCGGCCGGATGTTTTGGTTTGGGTTGGTGAATTTTGGGGTCGGGGTTCGGAAGGCCGGCGGCGCCCCCCGCTGTTCCCCCCGAACCGCGGGGCCTGGCGGCGCCTCGTGAGACACCTCTTGCCCGACCGTGCGTCGTTTGGCAAGCGGCGCGCATCGCGCCAAACGCCAAACTCGGCACGATGCTCGGCTAACCGGAACCGGGAAACACGAAACCTTCCCCCGCCAGCCACCTTCACGCCAACAGCTCGGGGTAGTGTTGCCGGGCGATCGCTTCGCAACGCTGCAGGATGTCAGCGGCGCTGGTCATCTGCCGCGCGGCTTCCACCAAGCGGAGGCACTCCTTAGTCTCCAACGTCTGCACCGCCTTTTTCACCCGCGGCACCAAGCCGGGACTGGCGCTCAGCTCGTCGACGCCCAAGCCGATCAGCAGTGGCGTCAAAGCGATCTCGCTGGCCATCTCGCCGCAAACGCCAACCCAGATGCCGTTGGCATGCGCCGCCTGCACCGTCAATTCGATCAGGCGCAAGATGGCCGGGTGCGTCGGCTCATAGAGGTGCGCAATCCGTTCGTTCACCCGGTCGACGGCGATGGTGTATTGGATGAGGTCGTTGGTGCCGATGCTGAAGAAGTCGACTTCCTTGGCCAAAGCGTCGGCGATGAGCACGGCGCTGGGTATCTCGATCATGATGCCCACCTCCATCTCCTCATCAAACGGGACGTTTTCGGCGCGCAACTCTTGGCGGCAAGTCTCGAGCACGTCGTTGGCTTGACGCAGCTCATTTAACCCGGAAATCATCGGGTACATCAAACGCACGTTGCCGACGGCGCTGGCCCGCAGGATGGCCCGCAACTGCGCCTTGAAGATGTCGGGTCGATCCAGGCAGAACCGGATGGCGCGGCATCCCAGAAACGGGTTCATCTCCGCCGGCAGGTGCGAGTGGCTGAGGAACTTGTCTCCCCCGAGGTCCAGCGTGCGGATGATGACCGTCTGCGGGTGAATGGCTTCGGCGACCTTGCGGTAAGCTTCGTATTGGGCGGCTTCCGCGGGCATCTCGTTCTTGTTCAAGAAAAAGAACTCCGTGCGGTAGAGCCCGATGCCCTCCGCCCCGGCCTTCAGCACGAGCTCAACGTCTTCGGGCAGCTCGATGTTGGCGGAAAGGATGACGTGCTGCCCGTCGGAGGTCGTGCTGGCGGTGTCGCGCAGGCCGGTCAAGACCTCGGCCACCTGCTCCAGCTGCACCTCCACCTCGCCGTACTCCCACAAGGTCTGGTCCGAGGGATTGACGATGACCAAGCCGTGGGTGCCGTCGAGCAGGACGTGGTCGCCGGCCTTCAGGTGCAACGTGACGTCGCCAAGGCCGACTACCGCAGGGATGTTCAGCGATCGCGCCATGATGGCGGTGTGGGAGGTCCGACTCCCGACGTCCGTGGCGAAGCCAAGCACCATCTGGCGGTTGAGCGTCGCGGTGTCAGACGGCGTGACGTTGTGGGCGACGATCACCTGCGGGGTGTCCAGGTTAGCCAGACTCCGGCCGGTTCGCCCCAGGAGGTTGCGCACCACGCGACGCGTCACGTCGTGGATGTCGAACGCTCGCTCGCGCAGGTAGGGGTCGTCGATCTCGCTGAGGGTGCGCGCGTAGCGGTTGGCGACTTCCGCAAAGACGTGTTCGATGTTGAACTTGTCGCGTTCGAGGGTCCGCAGAACCTCGTCGATCAGCGTCCGGTCTTCGACGACCAACAGGTGCGCGTCGAAGATGCTGGCGTCTTTCGCGCCGATCGCTTCGGCGATGCGCTGTTGCATCTCGAGGATCTGCGCGCGCGTGGCGATCAACGCGCTTTCGAACCGCGTGATCTCGTGCGCGATTTCGGAGTCGTCGACCCGGCGTTTGGGTGGCTCCTCATCGTCCGGGTGGTGGATGTACACCACCCCGCGCGCGATGCCGGGGGCGACGCCCACACCTAGAAGTCTGAGTTCCGGGCCGCTCATTGCGGTTCGCAGGCTAGTGAAATTTCTTTAACTTTCGACAAAAAACATCGATAGACCGCACGGGTTAAAACTGGGGGGCTCGTCGGGGCGCGACGCACCCGCAGGGAACGACGGGCCGGAGCCGGTGCGGGGTCGGCCGCCCGGTCGACGCATGGGACGACGTCAATCTTCGTCGAACCGCCGGTTCAGAAGGTCTTGCAGTTCCTGCAACGCCGTGGCGGCATCGGTACCTTCCGCGGTGATGGTCAGACGGCTACCTTGGCCGGCGGCCAACATCATCAAACCCATGATGCTTTTGCCGTTGACCTGCTCGCCATCCTTCTCGACCCAAATCTCGGCGCGATGCTTGTTGGCGACCCGGACGAACATGGCCGCCGGCCGGGCGTGCATCCCGAGTTTGTTGAGGATGGTGACTTCTTTCTGAAGTTTCCCGGAAGCAGGGCGCCGACTCAATAACCCCATCACGTCTCCTTCTTTTCTTGCATGAAACTTAGCAGTCTTTGGTTGAATTCTACCGCACTATTCTGGCCAAGGCTCTTCAATTTTTGGTCGAGCGCGGCCACCTCAACCAAGCGCGCCAAGTCGCGGCCGGTGCGTACCGGGATGGTGATGTGCGGGATTTTGATGCCCAAAATTTCGTAATGGTCCTGCTCCAAGCCGATGCGGTCCACCTCCTCAAGATCGTGCCAGTCTTGCAGGGTCACGATCAGATCGAGACGCTTCTCCAGCCGGATGCTGCCCACGCCGAAGATGGACGCGACGTTGATGATGCCGAGCCCCCTCACCTCCATGTGGTAGCGCGTCAGGTCCGGCGCCGTCCCGACCAGTTCACGCCCCTCGAAGCCGCGCAACCGGGTGACGTCGTCGCTGACCAAGCTGTAGCCCCGCTCGATGAGGCCCAGCACGCATTCGCTTTTGCCAATGCCGCTCGAGCCACGAACCAGCGTGCCGACGCCCATGATGTCAACCATGCTGCCGTGTTCCGTCGTGGTCGGTGCAAACTCCAGTTCCAAGCCGATCGTCGCGGCGTTGATGAAGCGCATCGTCACCAGCGGCGTCCGCAGGATGGAGACGTCCGAAGCCGCCGCGGCGTCGGCCAACGCCTTTGGCACGGGCAAATTCCGGGAGATGACCAAGCAAGGGATGCGCCGTCGGCAAAGTTGGAGGCACCGCGCCGCCGCCTCCTCGGTGCTCAGGCTCTTCAGGTAGCTGAGCTCGGCATTGCCGAGCACCTGAATCCGCTTACCCGCGAAATAGATGAAGAATCCGGAAAGCGCCAGACCGGGCCGGTTGATGGTCGGTTCCCGGATCTTGCGGGAGAAGCCAAGCGCAGGGCCGACCAGCTTAAGTTGCAGCGCATCGGCGTGGCGCGCAAAAAAATCTCCGACGGTGACGCAGGTCGGTTTACCGCGTGGCATCACCGTCCCTCAATGGCAAGGCGTGGAGGTGGCTGGCGACCCGGTTGCGGGGCGGGGGCCCCGGCGCCACGCCCCGCCGCCCCGGCGGCGCCAGACTCGGTGCGGTAGCCCCACGACGTAATCAGCTCTGCAAGCCCCGCGC
>CAXUNV010000135.1:0-7623 GCA_964252355.1 uncultured Chthoniobacterales bacterium
GTCGTAGCCGCCCCAGCCCTCCACGCCCCCCAGCACCTGCCGCCTCCAGTGAGCCGAACGTACCCTCAAGGGCCCGGGTCCGAGCCAGGACCGACGCCAGCCCGTTCCCGCTGCTCAACCACGCCGCCGAACGCCGGGGCCACCGGCGTGACCTCGAGATGTGGGTGCCGCTGAGGCCTGGGTTGTTGTAAGCGTCAATTCCAGAGAGAAACGCGCTGGTTGACCCGCTCCTCACCTTGAGAGTTTAGGCCGGCCCTACACAACCGACCGCCGGTGGCGTGCTTGGGCGACCTTCCGACCCACGGTTCGCTCAAGGCAACCATCGGCAGCCCGCCTGGTGTTCCATCCGCCAATGACGACCGAGCAGCCGGTTTTCGCCGACGACTTCGATGCTGCCTTTCAGCCTGATGTCATTGCTGGATGCCCCAACCATGACCTCAAATTCGCCAGCCTCGACGATCCGACGATTGTCCCGGTTGGTAAAATTCAGCATGTCGACAGGGATGCCAAAGCTGACCACGGCTTTTTGTTTGGGCGGCAACGTGACCCGCTCAAACGCTTTCAGCTCCTTGACGGGACGAACCAATGAGGCGCACACGTCGCGCACATACACCTGGACGACTTCGGAACCCTCGCACTCGCCGACGTTCTCCAACTGGACGGAGAGATGGAGGGTTCCTCCCTCGATCGGGACGCGGTTCTGCGCGAGCTTAAGGTCGCGGTACTCGAACCGGGTATAGCTTAGGCCATAGCCGAAGCCATACTTGCTGCCGAAGTGGTAGGCGACCGGCGTGCCGGCGCTTTTGAGCTTGTGATTGTAGTAATAAGGCACGGCGCCTGCGTTCTTCGGGATCGACAACACCAAACGGCCGCTTGGGTTCGCTTGGCCTGTCAGCAGATCGGCAATCGCCTCGGCGCCTTCCTGCCCGGGTTGGAAAGCCAGGAGGACCGCCGCCGCCTCTTCTTCCAGGCCGTGGAGGGCATAGGGACGGCCGGAAGTCATCACGATCACCGTCGGGGTGCCGGTCGCAACCACCTGCCTCACGAGTTCCTCCTGGACCCCGGGCAGTTGCAGGCTGTCGGTATCCGAGCCTTCGCCCACCGTGCCCGTTTGGAACAGTCCGGATAAATCCCCCACAAAGACGATGGCGACATCGGACTGGCGCGCGCACTCGACGGCGTCTCCGATTTGCGAGGTGTCCCGACTGACCGGCGAGGTGCGCTTCAGGCTGGCGACGTTGGACCCGACCTCGCCCGGAAACACGGGCGCCCCCGGGTCTCGCCCGGTGAGGATGTCGCAGCCCTTTGCGTACCGCACGCGCTCACCGCCGAAACGCTCCGTGAGCGCCTGCCGCGGCGTTTTTGCGGACTGAACCCGCTCGTCTGGCAGGTCGGCGAGGATCAGATGGACCGGGAAACTGTAGCCGCCGAGCAGTGCCAACTGGTCATCGGCCGTCGGACCGATCACCGCCACTTTCGGTCTGCTCAAAACGTCCAACGGCAAGGTGCCGTCGTTCTCCAAAAGGACGACCGACTGCCGCGCCACCTCCTTTGCCACCGCCCTCGCACCGTCGGATCGCAGGTTCACCAGACGCTCATCGGCATAGGGATTTTCAAACAAGCCGAGGCGGAATTTCTCAGTCAGGATTCGCGTCACGATCCCGTTGATGGTTTCCTCGCCGATTTGCCGGCGTTCGATCGCCTCCATCAGGTGTTCGGCGCACTCGAAGCCCGGCAGTTCGATGTCCAATCCCGCGTTGAACGCCAGGGCCGCAGCCTCTGCTTTGTCCTGGGCCACGCCATGGTGAGCCTGGAGCAAATCGATGCCGGCATAATCAGCGACCACCAAGCCGTCAAAACCCCATTGCCCACGGAGCACTTCGGTCAGGAGGCAACGGGAGGCGTGGCAAGGCTCATTGTCGATGTCGTGATAAGCCGGCATGACGGACCCGGCGTTCGCCAGCTTCACCGCCATTTCAAATGGCAGCAGGAAGGTGTCACTCAACTCCCTGAAGCCCAGGTGCACCGGCGCGTGGTTGCGGGCCCCTTCGCTGAAGGAATGGCCCGCGTAATGTTTCAGCGTCGCCAGCAGGTCACGGTTTTCTCCCTGGAGTCCCCTGACGTAGCGCGTGGCCAGAACCCCGACCAAGTAGGGGTCTTCGCCCATCGTCTCTTCCGTACGTCCCCAGCGCACGTCGCGAGACACGTCCAGCACAGGCGCCAAGCCTTGGTGGCACCCGATTTGCCTCGCCTCTTGACCGACCTCCCGGCCAACCGCTTCGATGAGCTCCGGATTCCAGGTCGAAGCAAAGTTTAAGGCGCCGGGGAAAAGCGTGGCGCCCTTGACCATCAGCCCATTCAAACATTCCTCATGCGAGATGGCCGGAATGCCCAGACGGGTTTGCTCGACGAGAAACCTTTGCAGGGCGTTCAGCGCCCGGACCCCCTCCTGAGCGTCCACGGGATGGGTGCCGAGCGGTCGGGTGATTTGTCCCACCCCTCGCTTAAGCATCCCAATCAAGTCCCCCGTGGTCGCACGTTGGGCAAAGGCATCGGTGCGGATGCGGTGATTGCCGTCGGCAGACAAGATCAGCCAGTGCGCATGCATCTGAGCGATCTTTTCCTCCAAGGTCATCCGTCCCAGGAGATCGGAGACGCGCTGCGCGATCGGCAGTTCGGAATTTTGGTACGGGTAGGTAGCCATAAGCTTCTCCGCGCATCAGGACTTCATCGATGGCGAACCGCGGTCTTTTCGGCAAAGGGCGGGCGCTTGGAATTAGCCTGCCGGCGGCGGGGGTGACCTTTCCGATCGCGTCGGAACACGTGCTGGAGGGAGCAGCCCCGGACGCTTTGTCAGTGGGGGCGAGTTCAGGCCGGGGCGGAAGGTTGGCGATGCTGCCGGATGAACTCCCGAAACCAGTGGTACGAATCTTTGGGCATTCGCCGTTGGGTGGCGTAGTCCACTTTGATGAGGCCAAACGTGGGCCGGAAGCCGCAGGCCCATTCGAAGTTGTCCAGCAACGACCAGACGAAATAGCCCCGGACATCGACGCCTTGGTCGCGGGCCTCCAGCATGGCGTGGATGTAACGGTCGAGAAACTCAACCCGCCGCGCGTCATGGACCTTTCCGTCCTTTGACGGCACGTCGTCGAAATACGCGCCATTTTCTGTGACGTAGATCGGTGGACAAGGGTAATCCTGATCGACCCAAAGCAGCACGTCCCGGAACTCCTCCGGGCTGATCTCCCAATCGAAGCTGGTCCGCGGCCGCTGCGGTGGCGGCGCAACCTGCTCAAAGCCCAACAGAGCCTGGGGATCCGCCCGGATGTGAGCGCGGAAATAGTGGTTGATGCCCAAGAAGTCGACCGGTTGGCGGATCGACCCCAGGTCTTCCGGATGGATGCACGGCGCCAGTTCCGGGCGGATTTTTTCCGGATAGGCGCCCGACAAGAGCGGCCCTAAAAAGCAGCGGTTCCAGAGGTCGTTGTGCCGTTCGGCCATCGTGGCCGAGGCTTCCGAGGCATCGGCCGGGACACCCCGCTGCACGTTGACCGTCGTGCCCAGACGCCACGAGGAATTGGTGGAACGTAAAGCCTGGAGGGCAACCCCTTGCGCCAAGTTCAAATGGTGGACCACCGCTTGAAAGGTCTGCAGATCCCGAAGACCTGGGGCGTGCGTGCCGAGCGCGTGTCCCAGGCAGGCGTAGACCGATGGCTCATTGAGCATGATCCAATGCTTGACTCGGTCGCCCAGCCGTTCGGCCGCTTGCACCGCGTAGTCGCTGAACCAGCCGGCGATGTCCCGATTGGCGAAGCCGCCCCGTTCCTGCAGGGCCTGAGGCAGGTCCCAGTGAAACAAGGTGGCAAACGGCTGGAGACCCGCCCCGAGCAGTTCATCGACCAACCGGTCGTAGAAATCGAATCCGACGGCGTTCCGCCGGCCCCGGCCATCGGGGAGCAGCCGCGGCCAGGAGATCGAAAACCGGTAGGCTTGCGTGCCCAGGTCACGCATGAGCGCGACGTCTTCTTTGTAGCGGTGGTAGTGGTCGCAGGCGACGTCGCCGTTCTCGCCACGTTCCACCCGGCCGGGCGTATGAGAAAACAGATCCCAAATAGACGGGCCCCGGCCGTCTTCGGCCGCGGCACCCTCGATCTGATAACTGGCGGTGGCCGTTCCCCACAAAAACGGTTCTGCAGAAGTAGTTTTTGGCATGGCGGGTCTCGGTTTTCGGCAACGCCGGCCTGCGGCTACCGCGTTTGGTTATATTCCTGCCAGGAGGCTTCGAGGGTTTTGGCCGCCTTCCCGGGGGTCGTGTTGCCGGCGGCCAAGTCGGCGCTCGCGTCGTTCATCACCCGTCCGGTCTCGGGTTCCAGCAGCCGGTCCATGGCGATCTCCATCCACTGCGAGCGGTCGATCTCTTGGGCGATGGCTTTCAAGAGTGGCGCTTGGGTCGCGTCGGTCGTGCCTTTGACCGCCGGCTTCATAGGGCGTTCGGGGGGTAAGACATGGGTCCGTTTCGGGGTGGAAGGCCTAGCACCTTCAAAATGGGCGGAGGGCTGACGACACCGGGACGTTCGCAGGCAACGGGAAAAGAAGCTTTCACGCAAGACGGCAAAAGTGGCCCCTCGAACGCCGAACCCAGGGTGGCGAGCGAACGGCGTCAAAGCGCGACCGACGCAAAAGGCGCGGGAGTTGGCGCCGGAAGGGCGGTTCGCGCAACCCTCTTCCTGGGCGGGATCATGCGCGGCTTGATCCCGGCGCTTTGCCTACTGCTTCGCGAAGCGTCGCGAGGAAAGGTCCGACACGCCGCTCCGGTGTAGCCTACAGCATCACTGAGGCGACCCGTCAGTTGGCGAACCGGATCTCGGATTCGATCCGGAGCCCAGAGAACAAGCCGGGAGTGGCGCCCGGCCCGCCACGCCGCGCCGGCTTCCTGGGCTGGGCGGCCTCGAACCTAGGCCGCGTGGCCCTGCCCCCATGGCGACGCGGAACCCGGGAGCCCGGACCGCCTTGCGAGACCGTGACCCCGGTCAGGGTCACGCCCGATGTCCAAACCAAATTCCTTCTGCGTGTGATATTTACCATAATAATTGTAATTACAAAGATGCATCGGAATTTGGTGGCAGGCGTCGGGCGGCGTTGCTACGCGTCCGCGCATGAAGAAAACCCGTTTTGCTGCCGTTGTCCTGGCCTTTACCCTCGCGGTGGCGTCATCCGCCACGGCAACGGTATCCCGCGTGGCCATCTGCCCGCCGTTGCCGCATCCCCATGGTCCGGCCCTGGCCATCTGCCCGCCGCTTCCAAAACACCTCGGTTGATCTCTGGACGCCCTGGCGACCCCGCGGGCGTCAGGGCTCCGCAACCGACGTGTGATCGCTGACGAGCTTCCAGCCTTCGGCGAACTTGCGCACGACCAGGGTAGACTGGCCAACGGTCGTGCCACCTTTGAGGTGAAGCGTCCAGTGCGTCTCGCACAGGGCGATCTCCGGAGTGAGCAGTTGCGTCTCCAGCCGCTCGCAGACCAGCTGGCCCATCGACGTCGGGTCGGCGTAGCCGCGCTGGTAGGCGGCGTAGGCCTCCGCCCACCCGCGGAACTGCTGCGCTTCCAAGACCAGGAGGGTCCGGGGGTCTTTCCATATCCCTTCCATGAAACCAGCCAAATCGTGCCGGTTCCAAGCTTCCGTCATTCCGAAGATCAACGCCTGGATCTCACGCGCCGCCCGCGTCGCCTCCGGACCATCCGGCGCGCCCGGACCCCCGATCGACACCACCAGCGGGTTAACGGCCACGCGTGGCAGGGCAACCTCGCCTCGTCCGGTCAGAACGGCGGCCGTAACCACAACCGAAAGGATGACGGTCAAAGCACGCATTTGGCCTGCGTCCATAATGGACCAGAGATTACGAATCAAATAGAATAATTAGTCTCTTATGGCAGTTTCACGCCCGATCGTGGCGTTGCTCCCACCCGGGCCAACGTGCCGTCGCTGGACTTTGGGCGCGCGGGCCGCAGCGCAAAACTTGCCGTGCGGCGCTGGGTCGGTTAAGGGAAGGCGCGAAAGAGAGAGCCGTGCCGCCATGCCGTCAGCTGACGTCACCAACCCCAGTGCTACCCCGGCCGTCACTCAAGCGGTCGTCCTCGCGGCCGGCCGCGGCACGCGGATGCGCAACCTGACTGAGGCGATGCCCAAACCGATGGTGCGGGTCGGGGGCAAACCTGTGCTGGAATGGATCGTGACCGGGCTGGCCAGCGCCGGCGTGCGCCGGGTTTTGGTGGTGGTCGGTTACCGTCGCGAGGTCATCACCACCCACTTCGGCAACGGCGCCCGGTTCGGGACAAAGATCGAGTATGTGGAACAGACAACCCAAGACGGCACGGGTCGGGTGGTCGCGTTGGCGGAACCTTTCGCCCGGGGCGAACCGTTTCTCCTCAGTTACGGCGACATCTTGGTGAACCCGTCGTTTTATCCCGCGCTCCTGCGGCTAGACGATGCGGAGATGCTTGTTTCAGTGCGGCGCGCCGAGGACGTCAGCAAGGGCGGCGCGGTCTTCGTCAACGGGCGGTTTGAGGTGATCGACCTGAGGGAAAAACCCGGGCCTGACGAACCGGTCAGCCCTTGGTACAACGCGGGCGTCTACACGTTTCGACCGTCGATCTTCGCGCGGGTCGCCCGTCTCAAGCGCAGCCTGCGCGGCGAGTACGAGCTCACGGACGCGGTCCGGGAGGCAGCGCTGTCGGGCGCCCGGGTGCGCGCGGTGGAGATCACGGGCGATTGGGCGGACGTTCGTGACCCGGAAGTTTTGGCGGACCTGAACCGGGACGGGCGCGACTGGTCTCGCGGGGACTGAGCCGTGGCGTCCCCGCCAATCACCGCCGCGCGCACCCCCGCGTCCTCGCCGGCACGCCCGTTCGTCGTCCCGTTCGGGGTTTTTCTGGGCTTTCTGGTGGTCAACGGCCTGTTGGGAGGTGTTTGGCCGGACGGCATTTTCCTGGTTTACCCGGCGCAGACGCTGGTGTGCGGACTCCTGCTCTGGGTTTACCGCCGCGCTTACGCCCCGCTGTGCAACCGTCACGGTCTCACCGAAGGCGCTTTGGTGGGCTTTGCGGTGTTGGCGCTTTGGGTGGCGCCTCAGGCCCTGGGTTGGGCGCCGCCTCGGACTGACGGTTTCAATCCCGATCGGCTCGCCGGCTCCCCCTCCCTGTACGCCCTGACGCTCGCGCTCCGGTTTGCCCGGCTGGCGCTGGTGGTGCCGTGGTTGGAGGAGGTGTTTTGGCGTGGCTACCTGCTGAGACGCCTGCAAGCGGAAGTCTTCACCGCGGTGCCTTTCGGCGCGTTTTCGTGGGGATCCTGCCTCGGGGTCGCCGCCCTGTTTGCGGCTGAACACCAGCCGGCCGACTGGCCGGCCGGCTTCCTGGCCGGGCTGCTCTACAACGCGGTGGCGTACCGGACGCGCAACCTCGGCGCGTGCGTGCTGTCCCATGCGCTCACCAACTTGGGGTTGGGCCTTTACGTCTGCGCCGCGCGGCAGTGGGGGTTTTGGTAGGGGGCGGGCCCGCGCGCGGGATGCCGGTGGGGCGAAGACCCGACCGGCAAAGGGCAGCGGCCATCAGGAGCGACCGCAGCC
>CAXUNV010000135.1:7633-10270 GCA_964252355.1 uncultured Chthoniobacterales bacterium
GTTGGTCTGAGCCGGCCCGCGCCACCCTTCCGGCACTTTCATCGCCGGTGCTCCAACCCTTTCCCCCCTTAAGGCTGCCGGCACCCTTCGCCCAGCCAACGTTCTCTCAGGCAGGGGCTGAACTTGGGTCAGCACACGGCATGGACCATAGAGTGCGTTTAGCTCCATGACTGTACACACTAAGAAAACGTTCAGGACGTAATTCCCAAAAGCGCGCAGCCTGCCACCGTCGGCCCGCTAATCGTCTTTGGGATCGACGAGCGGGGTCCCTTTACAGGGACCGATAGCGACGTTCAGGTCGTTTCGATGGCTCACCATCACGCCTTCGACATCCGCGTCTCGGACATCGGCGCATCGAAGCTTCGCGTGTCGCCGGCCGGCGTGTCGGTCGTAGACGCCCCGGAGGTCATCGGTCTCGAGGTGGGCCGGCTGGAAATCGACGTTCCGGAGGCCGGGCGGAAGGGCGCCATCGCACGAGCTCCGCTGGCATGGGAGTTGGTCGATGGGGGTGCATGTATGCGCCGGTTGCTGAGCGCTCAAGCGGTCTTGCGCAGAGCCTCCGGATGGACCGGAGAGGCCGCTTACGACGGCCTCTCCAGGCCCATCAGGCGAATGGCGGCAATCATCAGCCGTTTTGAACAGCGGCCGCGGCCTTGCGGATCACGTCGATGACCACGTCCGGCTGTGAGAGCATGGGAACGTGGCTGCTCTCCACTTCGACGACCGTCGCTCCCATGCGTGTTGAAACCCAGCGCTGAAGATCGGGATGCACCGTGTGGTCTTGCGTGGCCAAAATGTACCAGCTCGGCTTCGACTTCCACGCGATGGTGTCGGTGTCGAGCTTCTGTTGCTGGAACAGATCGGCGACGGGCGCATGGTGGGTGGCCCAGACGAGCCTCTGTTCTTCCTCGGAAAGGTCTCCCGCAAAATACTCAATGCCGTTCGGGAGCATCCAAGCGCGCCCGTCCGCGACCTCGACGCGAGAAAAGATGTCCGATGGATGCCTGTCGAGCTGGTCCTGCACGGTCTCGCCGACATCCGGCGCGACCGCTGCGATGTAGACGAGGCCGACCACGCGCTTATCGACGCCCGAGGCCGTGATGGTGGCCCCGCCGTAGGAATGGCCCACGAGGATGACGGGGCTGCCGACGCGGTTGTG
The DNA here is from genome assembly GCA_964252355.1 of uncultured Chthoniobacterales bacterium. Classification (GTDB taxonomy): domain Bacteria; phylum Verrucomicrobiota; class Verrucomicrobiia; order Chthoniobacterales; family JAFAMB01; genus CAXUNV01. The sequence goes on from CAXUNV010000135.1 coordinate 8,793, forward strand.
GGTACGCTTTACCGTCGCCAAATCCTCGTCGAATGAGTCTAGGCCGTATTGAACCGCGATCACCTCATGCCCGTCCGCCTGCAATGCAGGGATCACCTTGCTGAAGCATGAGCCATCGGCCCAAATGCCATGGCAGAACACGATAGTAGGCTTGGATGTTGTAGACACTTTACCTTCTCCTTCTCTGGTTGAACTCAATTGTTTGTTGGAACTCCCGTTGGGGCTGGCTAAAACCCCGACGGCTTCTTGCGAAGGTCATCAGACCAGATCGTCTCGCCAGTCTTCCGTCGAGGACCTCGTGCCCCCCCTTTGAAGGGCGGGGATCACTTTGGCGAAAGACGAACCGTCGGCCCAGATTCCGTCGACGAAGACGATGCCTGGTTTGCGTGGCGAAGACATAGAATGCTCCTTGCTTGGATGGGGACGACGGGTGCGCCGCCCGTCGGCATGCGTTCGACCGTTCCGCGTTCGCCGGCCAATGCTTCGTGTGATAAATACATACTTTAAACGCATGGGTCCCCCGCATGGAGCTTCGCCACCTGCGCTATTTCATCGCGGTCGCCGAGGAGGGCAGCCTGACGAGTGCCGCCGAGCGGCGGCTGCACACCGCCCAGCCTTCGCTCAGCCGGCAGATCCGCGACCTTGAATTGGAGGTGGGCGTGAGGCTGCTCGAGCGCCAAGCGCGGGGGATTGCACTCACCGCGGCGGGACGGGTGTTCCTCGACCACGCACGGCTGGCGTTGATGCAGGTCGACGCGGCCTGCGAGGCGGCGCGCGGCACGGAACGACCCGGGAAAACGGGGTTTGCGATCGGTTTCCTGCTGGGGCAGGAGGTGATCTGGCTGTCGGAGTCGCTGCGCATCTTGCGCGAGGAGGCGCCCGGCGTCGCCGTCACGTTGTGGACGAAGCCTTCCCCCGAACTCGCCGGCGACTTGATGAAGGGCAAAATCGACGCCGCCCTGCTGCGGCGCGAGACGGCGACCGCGGGCCTGGTCTTCAAATTCCTGACCAGGGAACCGTTGGTCGCCATCCTCCCCGCCCGCCACCGCCTGGCCCGCCAGAGGACGGTGCGGCCGCAGGAGCTTGGGTGCGAGAAGTTCGTGAGCACGGCGCGCGTTGCGCCCGTGCTCGGAAGGGTGATCGATGAGTACGCGGCGAAGGTCGGGATGGCATTGAGGCAGGACTGCGACGCCGAAACGTTGTCCGGTGGGATGTCTTTGGTGGCGTCCACGGGAGGCTTCACGCTCCTCCCGCTCTACGTGCGAAACGCCCTGATCCCGTCGGTCGTCGCCCGCTCCCTGCATGGCGAGGTTCCGACCATCGACCTGGTGATGGGCTACCACAAGTCGAACACTTCTCCGCTGCTCAAGCGGTTTCTGCTCCGCGCCGATGAGCTCATCGAGCGAGCATCCCAGGGACAGCCGGCGCCCCCCCGGCAACCCCGCGGCCGGAAGCCGTACGCGGTACCCGCCGGAGGG
>CAXUNV010000136.1:0-1204 GCA_964252355.1 uncultured Chthoniobacterales bacterium
TCGCGCACCGGTGCGGGCGGGGTGGCGGGCGGGCCACACCGACCACGCCGGTGTCGTCTTGGGCCTTCGGGACGCCAAACCGCAAGCGTTTAATTCACCACGGCACTCTCCTAACCAGAGACCAGCAACGCCGTTCTGGGCCTCAATAAAACTTCCGGATCTCCCAAAGCATCCGCCGGACGTGCGCGTGCGTTTCGCGCGGCTGCAAAATCCGGTAAGAGCGTTGGGGATCGCCCCAGCGCAAGATCTGGATCGTGACCCGGCGCACGCCCCAGGCGTTCATCTCGCCGCGCGTTGGGCAGTAAAGGTCGATGGTGTTGCGGCCGGCGACCGCCCAGCCATAATCATCCACCTCGTACACTTGCCCGGTGGCCAGCACGAGAAATTCCGTGCCCGCAGGCCAGCGCGCCCAATCGGCCGCGGCGCTGCGCACGGCTCCGGTGGTGAGGGCCGTGCCGACCCCGCTGAAATTGTGGTACTGCAGATGGTCGCTTTCGGTGTCCGTGTAAGCCGTGGTGCGCACCTTCATGAAGGTCGACCGTTGGAGCGGTGGTTCGTAGGGCGGCAGGCGTCGCGTCGTCTCGCAACCCGTCAGCAGCAGGAACACGGCGGCCGACCCGGCGCGGGCCGGGCGGGGGAAGCGGGAGGGCATGGGCGCGCACTATAGGAAATCGTCCGTCGCTTGGGTAGGCTTTAGGCAGCCACGCCGGATTTGCGCCCGATAGTTTTGTGGTCTAAAAGGGGCCGTGCCGTCCTCACGGGCTGTCTGTTTGGTGCTGTTCTCCGCCGCGGTCTCCGCGCTGCTCTGCCTCGACCCAACCTCCGCGTCGCTCGCCGCCGCGCCGCCCCGGGCGGCACTGGTGCCGCCGCCCGCGTCTGCGACGCCCCGCGGCGGCGGGCGACAACTTAGGCAGCGATTCCCCGGGTCGGGTCTTTCCCTTCAACACCATCGCCGTGGATCCACCTGGCACCGGTGGCCTGAGCCAATACCCGGTGGACGGTCCGGCGACGGTGGCGAGTTCGGCGCTGATGATCGATGCACGCAACGGGCAGGTGCTTTATTTCAAGGATCCCGACGCCAAGCGGCCGGTGGCGAGCACGCAAAAACTGCTCACGGCGCTCATCGTCGCCGAGCGAGGCGACTTGGATCGTCCAGTCTCCGTCGCGCCTGAGGATTGCCGCGTGGAACCGACCAAGCTGGGAT